>CANJZR010000047.1 GCA_947479075.1 Planctomycetaceae bacterium | reverse complement strand
TATTGCTGGCTGCTTGAGACAAGTGAATTGCGAACATCGTGCCACACTGCAGTATTTGTTGAATGACAGGTAGTTTCCAGGTTTTCCGTCAGCGCATACTTGTGATTCGATTGATCATCGAACGTTGTGAATGCTGACCGATCAACCATCCGAATGATCGGTAATAACTCCCCATAATACAAAAAGCGAAGGCCGTAGCCTTCGCTTGAGTGCGATGTGTGTTTGCCTGTGCCAATGTCATTCCAGCGGAGGTCGACGGCCCAGCAGCGCCGTGAGCAGGAACATGGCGACGAAGACGATAAACAGGACCTTGGCAATCCAGGCGGAAGTCCCCGCGATCCCTCCGAAACCAAGCACAGCTGCGATGAGTGAGAACACCAGAAATGTGAGTGACCAGCGAAGCATGAATACTGCCCTCGAAACGTCCGTCGCCAAGAGTCGACAACCAATAGTGCCAGATGCGCTGTTATCTGCGGATCGAGCCGCCACGAAACATCGACAGAACGAACATGATCAGGAACAGCAGGAAGCAGACCTTGGCGATCATGGCTGCGGTGCCGGCCAAACCACCGAAACCGAGAACCCCTGCGACTATGGCGATAATCAGGAAAGACAATGACCAGGACAGCATGACTTTTCTCCAGAGCGTTAAGGGCTCCCGATGACTCAGTGTTGCAAAGATCGCAAGTATGGACCTGAAGTCATCTGGGCAACCGTCTTGCCAAGGGTTATGGCACATCTGATGCCAAACCGTCGCCAAGCCAGCAGTCTCCCACCCCGCCGTTGCGCGATGCTCATTGAAAACCAGTGTTTCAACTCTTCAGGCTGGTACGCAAATATCCGGACGGTTGGCTCTACACCAGGGCGAACCGCTGGATTTGAATCGGGGGAACAGAATTCGGTGAATTTGGGCGCGCCTGCTGATCGCTCAATGCGTATGATTTTCCCGCAACGCCTTGCCCAGCCAGTTCTGAAGGTATTCGGCAGGCGACGAAAGTGAGTTCTGATGCCACATGCGCTGATTGTTGATGATGACCGCAGCCTGCGATATTTGATCACGCAGGTTCTCCAGTCGGCGGGTATCGAAACCTCTGAAGCCAGTACTGCAGAAGAAGGCTTGCGACGGATCAGCGAAGGGGGAGTCGACCTTGTTTTGCTCGATATTCAGCTTCCCCGCCGATCCGGGTTAGATGTCCTGGGGGAGATCCAGGGGATCGACCGACGTATCCCCATCGTGATTGTCACTTCGGACAATGACAGCAATACCGCCATTGAAGCCATGCAGCGGGGAGCGTACGACTATCTCACAAAACCGGTTGACACCGCCCAATTGCTGTCTCTGGTCGAGAACGCCCTTGCTGCCCGAGAGCTAATGAGTGTCCCCGTGGCACTGGAGGCGGCTGAAATCGACGGCTCCTCGGAACGTGTATTCATCGGGCAAAGTCCCCAGATGCTGCAGGTGTTCAAGGCAATTGGTCGCGTTGCTGCTCAGGATGTGCCCATCCTTGTTCTTGGAGAAAGCGGCACGGGCAAGGAACTGGTCGCGCAAGCGATCTATCAGCACAGCTCTCGTCAGACCAATCCCTACCTGGCGATCAACTGCGCCGCCTTACCAGACAGCTTGCTGGAGAGTGAACTTTTCGGACACGAGAAAGGGGCATTTACCGGCGCGGACAAACGTCGCATCGGAAAGTTCGAACAGTGTCACGGCGGGACAATCTTCCTCGACGAAGTCGGTGACATGGCCCACGTCGTCCAAGGAAAAGTTCTCCGACTGCTCCAGGAACAGCGTTTCGAACGAATCGGAGGAAACGAGACGATCTCAACAAACGTCCGGGTCATTGCCGCGACCAATCGGCCACTGGAAGAGATGGTGGAGCAGAAGACCTTCCGCGCGGATCTGCTCTTTCGTCTGAATGGGGTGACCATCCATCTGCCCCCACTGCGAGAACGCGTGGGCGACATCCCCCTGTTACTTCGACACTTCCTGGCTGTGTCGAAACGGTCCATGAACAAACCTCATATTGAAGGGTTGTCGCCCGAAAGTCTGGAGCTGTTCCAAAACTACCCCTGGCCTGGAAACGTCCGCGAGTTGCGGAGCGTGGTCCAGCAGTCGGTCCTGAATAGCACCGGCCCCATCATCATCCCGGAGTTTCTGCCCCAGGAGATTCGGTCGTATGCCCCACGAGGAAGCACCGCGAAGTCCGAACTCACCCCTTCGAATGGTGCGGCGTCAGCGCAGCCTCCCAGCCCCGCACCTCGCGAGGAATCCGGCTTTCCGAATCTGGAAGATCTGCGAGAATTCATCGAACGAAAGCTGGTGGAGAAATCCACCAGCCTCTCTGCTGAAGTCATCGAGAAGGTTGAACGCTACCTGTTTGCCCGGGTGTTGCAGTACACGAATGGCAACCAGAGTCAGGCTGCGGAGATCCTCGGTATCACGCGAGGAAAGGTCAAAGACCGCGTCGAGGCATTTCAGATTTCGCTTCAACGCAATGTTCGCCTGCCCGATGAGGGGGCTTCTGCCGGATAAAGTAGGAACTGCAAATGCTTCGAACAGAGAACCTCGAAGAAGAATTGAAACACCTGAGTGAGTCCCCTGCCGTTGAATGGGGACCTGCTCTCGCGCGTTTGTCAGGAAGCCGCGAGCTGATGATACAGATGACGGAGTTCTTCCTCGAAGATGGTCAGCGATTGCTTCAGCAGGTCGGATCATGCATCGCGAATCATCGAGAGAAACTTTCGGCCGCTGCGCACTCGCTCCGGGGCGTCTGCGCGACTTTTGAAGCCCGCCCTGTGATGGAGGTGACCCATCTCATCGAGCGGCAAGCTGATCAGTTAACGGACGAACAACTCACCCTGCTCTGGACATCACTGCAGGTCGAGTTCGGTCGACTGTGCGACGCCATCGCCGACTACCGACGCGGTTGAGTGGTCGCACCTAAACAGCATCGCCGGAACGCGGCACCCCGGCCAGCAGTGACTTCACCTGATCCATGCCGACGGGTTTGGTCAGATGCTCGTTGAAGCCTGCCGTCTGGGACCGTAATCGGTCTTGCTCCTGGCCAAAGCCGGTCAGTGCCACGGCAAACAAACGATCGGCCGGGTGTGTCTCCCGTATTTTCCGGAGCACCTCAAACCCGTCCATCCCGGGCATGGCGATATCCATGAATACGACATCCAACTTTAATGCTGCGATCTTCTGCAATGCGTCGTGGCCGTCAAACGCGGTCGTCGCCCGATGTCCCATCGCGGTCAACATCAGTGCCATCGTCTTGGCAGAGGCCTGAACATCATCAACAACGAGGATATCCAAGGGCGAGGTATCCGTCGTCATCGTCTCCTGAGGGGGCGTGATCTCCTCGACAGCTGGCTTATTCCAGGGGATCCGGACTGAAAATTCACTACCACAACCGAGACCTGGACTAGAGACAGAAACAGATCCTCCGTGCAGCTCAACGAGACTGCGGACCAGTGAGAGACCGATTCCCAGACCGCCTTGTGATCGATCGAGCGAATGCTCCACCTGCATAAAGAGATTAAAGATCTTGGATTGGGCGCGGGGGTCCAGCCCGACTCCTGTGTCTCGAACTCGAAATTCCACCCATGACTCATCGGCTTCAACAGTCAGGGTGATCTTCCCGGCTGGTTCAGTGTACTTGGCCGCGTTAATCAGCAGATTAGTCAGCACCTGGGTGAGCCGCTGAGCATCTGCCTGGAGCCAGAGAGTTTCGGTAGGTACGTTAACGATCAGTTGATGCTGCTTGTCGTTGATCAGCGACTGCGTGGACTCCACAGCCTCATGCACAATGGGTTGCACCGCGCATCGCTGGCGTCGCAGTATGATCCGTCCTTGCGTAATTCGAGCAACATCGAGCAAGTCGTCGATGAGACGCTTGAGCTGATTCACCTGGCGGTTGATCAGGGGCACCAGCCTGGCGGCCTGTTCCGGATCGTACTGGGTGGCTTCCATCACCTGGACGGCATTGGCAATCGGAGTCAACGGGTTTCGCAACTCGTGGGCCAGCATCGCCAGAAATTCGTCTTTGCGCTGATGCTCATTCGCCAGGATCATCGCCGCCTGCTTTTGATCATGGATATCTGTATTGGTCCCGAGCCATTGCGCAATCCGTCCTTCTTCGTCCCGAATCGGATTCGCACGGGCCAGATACCATCGAGAACTACCGTCACCCCCTATCCAACGCAGCTCGATCGACAACGGGTCGCCTGTCTGCAGACTCTGCTGCCAGGCTTTTTTCGCCATTTCCACATCGTCTGGATGCACATAATCTGCCCATCCCTTACCGACGAGGTCCTGAAACTGCGTCCCCGTGAAGGTCAGCATGGTCGTGTTCACGTAGTCAACGTCACCATGGGGAGTTGCGGTCCACACCATGGAGGGAACCCCCTCGGCCATCCTGCGAAACTGGGCTTCACTCTGTCGGATTTTCCGTTCATACAGCCAGCGGGGCGTGCAATCCCGAAACACGAGCACCGCTCCAATAATCTGTCCCGCGCCATCTCGAATGGGCGACGCGCTGTCCTCGATAGGGGTTTCCATGCCATCAGTGCGAATCAGGAGAGTGTGATTCTCCAGTGTCACCGACAATCCCCGGTCAAGTGCTTCACGGACAGGATTCGCAACAACTTCTCGCGTCTGCTCATGGATAATGGAAAAGGATTCAAACAGACTTTTGCCGATTGCTTCGTCCGAGTGCCCCGTCAACTGACGGGCGATAGGATTGAGCATCTCAATGCGGCCTTCTGCGTTGGTGACAATCACTCCGTCGCCAATGCTCTCCAGTATGACATGCAAGTGTTCGCGTTCGAGCTGGGCAGTCATCTCCGCCTGCTGGCTGCGATCGATCTCTCGATCAATGGTCCACCATGCCCAGGCACAAATCCCTGTCACAGCTGAGATACCAATGATGTTGGCCACCAAGATTGTGTAATACCGCCAACGAGTTTCCGCGAGACGTTCTGCCAATTCCTGTTCAGTTTCCCGACGAAGTTCCGACAGGCTTTCTCGAATATTGTTCATGAAGACCCGCCCTTCCTGTTTCGCCATTTTGGCCGTGGCGGCTTCACCGCTCACATTTGTTCGAAGGGACCTCATGGCATCCAGATGCGCCAGCTTTTCGTCAATCTGTCGTTCTATGGTCGTGATCGGTTTTGCGTAACTCGAATCTTGTTCAAACTGATCACGCAGCCTCTCACGCAGGCTCGGCATCACCTGGAGGCAACGGTCATGATTCTCCAGAAACTCGGGAAGACCCGTCGCGACATAACCTCGTACTCCTGATTCTGCAGCTGTGAGACTTTCCAGGATCTGCTCCGCAAGTGAGAGCGTCTGTTGAGTATGGTTGGCTCGCTCAAAAGAGTGATGCAGTTCCTGGCTGTTTCGGTGGATAGCGACTGCGTCCAAGACCAACGCGACGAGTAACAAGCCCAGATTCGCAGTCGTATGTCGTGACCAGCCACCCGTTGCCTTTCGGTCCTGGCGATCAGCCGCGATGTTGATTGAAGATCCCACGAATACTCCACCGATGGCTCGCCACGGAATGCAATCCGATCTTACCAGCCGCGACTTCTGTGAAGTATCAAGTCCCCAACAAGTCACGTGAATGATGTCGGAGAGTGCTGGAGAACATGTGGCGTTGGAGAAACCGGTGGTCGTTGCCTGGCCATGAAATTGTGTGTTCGATTCTCCACTGGCGTCGATTGCTGAGGTGATTGCCCTCTTATCGAGCCGACAGCCTGGCCGGGCAGCATTGGGCTGGTGCCTCCCGCTCCAGCCACGAGTTCAAACTCATGGCAAGTATCTAATTGCCGTGAAGACGGAAATGAACATCTTTCTGCTTCCAACTCACGACACCCCTTGAGTCTCAGATCACTCCAGTAGTACACTCCTGAACAGCTATTCGGGACGCATGAGGCCGTCTCACGAGTTCAGATCAAGCGGATGAGTCACAGGGAGGTGGCGTGTGCTCTCGACACGATCCATTGGCGGCAAGCTGGCATGCGGGCTGGTTTCACTTTTGGCGTTGCTGGTCCTGTTTGGTGTGACCACCACCATGAGCCTGCGGGCGCACTCGAAGATGGTGCGCAATCTGAATGCCAGGATCAACGACTCGCGGAATCGTAAGGAGTTGATTGCCACCTTTGGCACGCTGATCGCCCCTCTGGTCGTCCCCAAACCTTCTGATGCCGATCAAACCAAACAGGCCACATGGGCCGAACTCCAGCGGCAGGATTTTCAAGGGCGGCTGGAAGGAGCCGAAGCCAAGTTTCACGAACTGAGAAGGAAGATTGAAACAAGCAGCTTAGGCCCCAATGGTCTGAGCGCACTCAGCCGAGAACTGACCGCGCTGTTCGATGGCCACCAGAAAGATCTGCGGGATTTGCGAGGCGCCATGCCTCTTCTGGGAGATCCCGAGAGACGGGCCGCCCAGGTCCAGTGGATGTTACCAATCTGTGCGGGTCTGATCGAACGAGCCATCATGATGCCGGACCCCGCTGAAGGGGATCATTTGATTCAACTCCTGAGAGATGCCCAGGCAGACCAGAAGGAATATACACTGCTCGCCCTGGGGTTTGGTGCCACCGCCATCGTATGCGTGATCGTAATTGCGTTCGGTGGTTACCGCTGGATTCTGCAACCTCTCCGCGCGTTGCACACCGACTTTGACCGCGTAGCCAAGGGTGACTACGCACACCGGGCCAATGTGACCACGCAGGACGAAATTCAAAGCCTGGCGGATGCCTTTAACGTCATGACGGATCGCTTCCAGGATGTGGTTCGCGATCAGAATGATCAGATCCAGATGCAGGCCCAGAAGCTCCTGCAATCGGAGCGGGTGGCCGGGATCGGCTTCCTCGCCACGGGCGTTGCTCACGAGATCAATAACCCGCTGGGAGTGATCTCCATGTGTGGCGATGCGATCGCTCGCCAGTTGATCACTCCCGTCGATCAATGGAAACCATCTGATATTTCTGAGGTCAAAGAGTACAGCCAGATGATCTGCAACGAGACCATGCGTTGCCAGAACATCACGCACCGCATGCTTGACTTCGCTCACGGATCCACGGGAGAGAAGAACTGTTATGACCTGACGGCCATCGTCCGCGAGGTCGTCGGGCTGGTTGGCCATCTGGGCAAGTACAACGACCGCAAGATCGTGTTCGACAACTCAATGCCGTGTGAAGCCTGGGTCAGTGGGGAGGAGATCCGTCAGGTCGTCCTGAACCTCGTCGCCAATGCACTGCAGGCCATGACTCCGGGCGGCGTTCTGAAGATCACCTTGAATGAGACAGCTGACCAGATCGACCTGGCCTTTCAAGATGACGGATGCGGCATGGCTCCCGAGACCCTGCAGAAGCTCTTTGAGCCGTTCTTCACCACGAAGGATGCGGGCCAGGGAACGGGGCTGGGGCTGTCGCTGACTCGCAAGATCATCGAGTCGCACGGAGGAACAATTGCCGCCAGCAGCTCCGGCGTGGGCCAGGGCAGCACCTTCCGCGTCCGCCTCCCGCGTTCAGCCTCTTCATCACGGGCAGCGTAGTCGCCTATGGACGTCGTCGTTCGCCCACGGAGCTCTCTCGCGACCGCAAGGCGAGCCTTCGTTAATATGCGGAGATGTCCTCCCCTCCCCTCCATGCTGACCCACTGGTCGACGCGATCAACGCCTCCCGGTTGCGACATCCCCATGTCGGTGATCGCTGGCTGATTGCGGTCTCTGGTGGCCCCGACAGTATGGCCCTGCTGAGAGCGGCCCAGACTTACTCCCGACTTCATCACTGTGAAATCGCATGTGGCCATGTTGACCACCAGCTGCGTCCGGAATCGGGGTCCGATAGTCGTTGGGTCGAGGAGCAGTGCCGCGAACTGGGGATTCCCTGCCAGCTTGAGCGGATTGAACTACCGTTTGCCCAAGAACAGCTGACAGCCATCGAGGAGCAGGCTCGTAACGCCCGGTACGCGGCCCTCGTCCGCATGGCCCAACAGACACAGGCCACAGCCATCGTCACTGGCCACACTGCCGACGACAACGCCGAAACCGTCCTGCATCACCTCTTTCGCGGTTCGGGACTCCGCGGCCTTTCCGGCATCACCGAAGTTCGCTCCCTCGCCAGCGGAGTGTCTCTCTGGCGACCACTCCTCAGCATTCGACGCGAAGAAATCGTCGATAGCCTGGCACGTCTCCAGCAGCCCAGCCTTGTCGATCAGTCGAACACGAGTGCGGCCTTCACGCGAAACCGCCTGCGGAACGAACTGATCCCATGGTTGGAACGCGAACTCAATCCCCGTTCGGTCGAGGCCGTTCTGCGCATCGCCGAGCAGGCCAGTGACTGGCAAGCCTGGATCGAGACTGAAGCCCAGCGCTGTCTCGCAGCTGCGCTGATCGAACCGGTCACGGAGGTGGTCCGCCTGCGCCGAGAGGTACTCACCGCGGCTCACCCGGCCCTGCTCCGTGAATGTTTTGTTCGCTTGTGGGTCAGACTCGACTGGCCCCGTCAATCGATGACCGCCGAACATTGGAAACGTCTGGCCGAAGTTTGTCAGGACGACGGACCGCCGGCCGTGCACATGCCCGGAGGACGGGATGTTCGTCGGCGCGGAGCGATGGTCGTCATTGAACCGTAATGGTCGAACCGTGTTCATGGACCACTCGTGCATCGAATGATTCGCGCTGAAGGCGATAGCTGCAGTACGCGTTGAACTTGGTTACAGTCAGGTTTTCCAGTCTCCCCTGAGGATACCTCATGAGTGCTGCGTACGAGCCGGTTGAGATGACGAGGTCTCAGCGATTCCATGTACTGGGAGTGGCCTTTCTGGGATGGCTCTTTGCGGGCCTGCAGATTGCCTTGTTTGTCTTGATCCATCGCCCTGCAATGATTGGACTGCTGGCGCCAGGTCAGGCGATCAACGAGCAGTCAGTCGCGCAATGGTTTGCCTGGTATCAGGCGGCGTTTCTGATTGGAGCCGCTTCCGGGGGCTGGATTTTTGGAGTGCTGGGAGACAGGATCGGCCGGACCCGCTCTCTGGGGTTGAGCGTGTTGTGTTACTCGTTGTTCACGGGGGCGTGTTATCTGGCGCGATCCCCAGGCGAACTTCTGGTGCTCCGTTTTCTAGCCTGCCATGGAATCGGGGGAGCCTGGCCCAATACTGTCGCCCTGGTCGCCGAAGCCTGGCCATCGGCATCGCGTCCACTCCTGGCAGGCGTACTCGGAACAGCGGCCAATGTGGGACAGGTGCTGATGGGCGTACTCGGAATCGGTTTCGCTGTGACCGCGGATGCTTGGAGATGGACATTTCTGGTCGGAGCAGCTCCCGCGTTGATCGGGATCTGGTGTCTGATCGGCGTTCCGGAATCAGTCCGCTGGCAGAAGGCCCAGCGAGTCCCGACGAAGTCTCCAGGTGGCCCTCTCCGCGAACTTTTCCAACCACCTTTGCGCAGCCGCACGCTCATCGGAATTCTACTGGGATCCATTCCAGTGATTGGTACAGCTGCGAATGCACAATGGATCGTCCCCTGGACCGATCAAGTCCAGGCCCAGCAGCGGTCTCTTGATCCGACGCCTTCTGCAACGGCTGCCGACAAACAAGCCCCAGCTGCATCCGCCTCTCGTCCCAAGGCTGACCCGAAATCGAAAGCCCGCACCATGATCTCGCGATCAGGCGGTGCGATCTTCGGCAGCTTTCTAGGAGGTCTGCTGGCGAACTGGCTCGGCCGACGATTCGCTTACTTTCTGATTAGCCTGCTCTCACTCATCGTGAGCAGCTGGATCTTCGGCTGGTTGAATCCGCTGCACCCCTGGTTCCTGTGGGCGTCATTCACATTGGGTGTCGTGGGGACGACCTATTTTGGCTGGTTACCGCTTTACCTGCCCGAGCTGTTTCCCACGCGAGTTCGCGCTGCGGGGACTGGCATTTCATTCAACACTGGGCGAGCTGTGGCGGCTGTAGTCGTCCTCGGGACCGGATTGATCGTGCAGTGGTTTGGTGGCAATTATGCCCGCATCGGCTGGTGGACCGGAATGATCTACGCCGCAGGTATGGTCATCATCCTGATGGCTCCGAAAACGAGTACTTCTGAGTTGCAGGATTGAATCAAGGACATCCGTGATGGAATACCGGCCGCTGGGAAATACAGGGATTTTGGTTTCAGCGATCTCGTTCGGTGCGGGGCCGGTGTCGGGGTTGCTCACAGGAAATGCAATCGACACGCAGCGAGAGGTCGTCCGGAAAGCCGTTGATCTCGGAGTGAACTGGTTCGACACCGCAGCCACTTACGGGAACGGGCAATCCGAGCTGAGCCTGGGAGCGGCACTGGCCGACATACGAACCGATCACCCGCTCCATGTGGCCACTAAAGTCCGCGTCCAGTTAACGAGCCAGACCGATCTGCGGCCACTGGTCGTAGAGTCGGTCAAAGAGAGCCTGGCCCGCTTGAGGTTGCCCAAGGTGACGTTACTGCAGCTTCACAACTCAATTACTCATCAGCGGAACGACCAGCCCACTTCGATTACTCCAGAGGACGTTCTGGGAGCTCGCGGAATTCTGGAAGGAATGAAAGAAGTCCGCGACGCAGGTTGGGTCGACCACTTGGGATTGACCGGAATCGGTGACGCGGATGCCTTGTGTACTGTCATGAGAACTCGAGAGTTCGCCAGCATTCAAGCCCCCGTTCATCTCCTGAACCCCAGCGCACTGCGTCAGACTCCCCCACAGCTGTGCGACCCGGACTTTGGCGGATTTCTGAGGACAGCACACTCATTGGGAATGGGGATTTTTGCGATTCGAGTCTTCGCCGCAGGAGCGTTACTGGGGGCTGCCCCCTCGCCCCACACCCTGAAAACGCCCTTCTTTCCGCTAGCCCTCTATCAACGCGACGAAGCCCGAGTCCAGAAGCTGGTTCAACAGCTTGGCTCAGTCTCTGTCGTTCGCAAGGCGGCCTTGCAGTACACCCTATCTCTCCCGGAGATCGCATCGTCCATCATCGGCTTCGGACAGGTCGACCATGTGGAGATGGCAGCCCAGATCGTCGAGGAACCACGGCTGTCTCCCGCAGAGCTGGCCTCACTGGAGCACTGTTTAATCGTTGCTTGAGCAGTGAGCAGCACTCAGACTGTCACGGCGAATCATCCCCATCCGGGATTCGCCAGAGCTCTGGACAGTGTGATTCCAGCGTGAGCGACCGCAGCCAGCGATAAAGCCACGCTGACGATCGCCGGAAGTACACGATTCCACCAGGCCGGGAGAGCAGTCCCACCGGCTCCGAACAGTCCTCCCGCAGCAACTGCCCCGATAAGCAGGCTGCAATCCAGCAGACTGAGCTCTGCGAAATAATGGCCGAGCCACAGGTGTACTCCGACGACGAACAATATCATTCCAATAGGCCACTCCCGCCTCTGATCCGACGCCCGCTCCCTCCACGCCAGCACAGTACAAAGCAAAAGGCTCGCGATGCCCGTCGCCAACAGCTGGGCATACACCGCGCTCCCCGACATCCCGATCACTCCGCAGGCCGCTCCAGCTGCCACACTGATCAGAGCGAAACGCCACGCCCGAACCCGATTATTTGGAGGTTGTCGACTCATTCCCTGGATGGCGACCAGGGCGATCGCATGAACGGCGATCGTCGCGACGGCTTCGAGCGTGCTCCAGCGGCGTGTCAGGTAGACACTGCCCCATAACAACCGAAGCAGAGTCCCGGCGTATATCCCCGCCCAGAGGATCGTCCTGATCCAGTGACCCTGCTCAACTGGTTGATCAGATCCATTCACGGCCCCCCGTCGCCAGAGTGCTGGGAGAAGCGTGGCGACACTCAGCAAGAGCAGGATGGGAACAACCCACTGCACGGCCTCGCGAGGAGAGCTGAACGTCGACAAGGTCGCACGGAGATCTTCTATAACTCCACTTTCGGGTGAAGACGCCGAGAAGTCATTCGCCGCCGCCCAGCCGAAATGGCCAGCTGCAACTCCCAGAGCCAGAGCTGGCCCCATTCTTGAGCCGGGAAACCAGCGTCCCAGCAACCAGAGCAACAGGGATGTGACTAACAGCGATGCACTGAGTGCGACAGGAAAAGCCCACATCACCAACCTCCATCTCCAGCGGGTAAAAAAATGGGCAGGCCTCGGTCGACCTGCCCATTCATCCGTGGCCTGCAAACGACAGGCTACTTCTGCAACAGACCTTCAAAACTGATTTCAATCGCCACTTCATCCGCGACCGGCCCGACCAGTGACTTCATCCCGTAGTCGGATCGTTTGAGAGTGAACTCACCGCTGAATCCGATGCGTGAATTTCCGAACGGATCGACAGCCTCTCCGCCCTTCTTGAAGGGCAGAGTCACCTTGCGAGTCACCCCGTGCATGGTGAAATCACCGGTCAGCTTCAGTTCTTCCTTGGTC
>CANJZR010000046.1 GCA_947479075.1 Planctomycetaceae bacterium | reverse complement strand
GGGTATTGTGAGACATGGCGCGTCCATGCTTCCGTACGTTGTCTTGTGGACAACTCGAGGCGGAAGTGCAAGAGCAAATGTGATTTCAACACTGCGATTTACCCTTCCAACGGGGGTTTGGACCCCGGGGAATCGCTGTGGGTTTCGATTATTTATCGAGAATGCCGCCAAAGAGGCCGGTTACTTGCGGGCCTGAATCTGGGCGAATGCCGCATCGTTACTCACGCGGGCCTGCCGGGCTTCCAGGATGGCGCTCTTCAGACGCTCCGGCCAGACGACTCCGTTCAGCGTCGCCAGAATGCTGCCCTTGCTGTCGCGCAGCTGGAGGTTTCCGGCGCGGCTGAACTCCTGTCCGCCCAGAACGCTGACGGTGATGTCAGCCAGGCTGGACAACTCCACGCGACCGACCAGATTGCTGCCGATCGACTTGCGGATTTCGACGGATTT
This sequence comes from Planctomycetaceae bacterium, assembly GCA_947479075.1. GTDB lineage: Bacteria > Planctomycetota > Planctomycetia > Planctomycetales > Planctomycetaceae > TH-plancto1. Next base: position 12,130 of record CANJZR010000046.1, on the reverse strand, counting down.
ATTGGTCAGGATGTAACGATCCCCCAGCACTTTCTGGCTGAGGTAGATCAAGGCTCCGAGAGGGGCCAGAGGCAGACCAAACAGCAGACACGAAAGCGGAACGCCACCGATCTTCACGGGAATCGAGAAGCAGATCGTCCCAATCAACCGTCCCAGTCCTGTGGCAGCAATGGACGGATAGGTGACCTCGATCACGCGTTCTTTGCCGCTGACGCCTGCGATTGCCTGTGTTTCCGCCAAGACTTCCACGATCACCTCGTCCGCACACGTTGGCTCGACAAGATCCTCGCGTCGTTCGGAGACTTCCCACCGAATAGCGAAGATTTTGGTTCTGAAACCCTACCAGACCGACCGGCGATCCGCCACTGAACCCGTTCCAGTTTCAAGGTTTGGGAAACCGACTTGCCACGGAGAAGGTTGCGGGCGAGGATAACCGTTGTGTGTTTTTTCTCCTGAGCACTTTGGGGACAGCTCAAATGACCGGACTGCAATCACTGGTGGCCTGTGGAACCCGGCTGTGGCTCGACAGCATTGATCCGGTACTGGTCCAGGAGAACCACGCTCTGGGAGCGACCGGGGCCACCTCTAATCCGATCATCGTGGCCGATCTCATTAAGACCGGGCGGTTTGACGGCGAGATAAAGCAGCTGATCGGGCAGGGGTTCGATGATTCGACGGTTGCCTGGAAGATGACTGACCAGCTTGTCTCGCGGGCCGAAGCGGTGTTTGCCGATGTCTATCAGCGGACGCAGGGAGACGACGGCTACGTCAGTTTTGAACTCGATCCGCTGCTGGAAGACGCCAGTTGCACTCTGAGCACCGCCGAACGGGCGGCGAAGTATGTGGAACTCGGGAAGGCGTGGAGCGCTGGTCACACCAATCGCATGATTAAAGTCCCCGCCACGCCCGCGGGACTGGCGTGCCTGGAGGAACTCTCCGCAGCCGGGATCACGCTCAACGTGACGCTGATCTTCTCGTCACGGCAGTATCAGGCGGCACGCGATGCCGTCTGGCGCGGGGCTCAGCGCCGCAAGGATCCTCGGAGTCTCAAATCAGTCTACAGCATTTTCGTCAGCCGCATTGATGTCTATACCGCTGCGAAAGTGCCCAGCCTGACCCCGGCGGCTCAAGGACTCGTCGGGATCGTGAATGCTCAGCGGATCTGGGCCGAGAATAACGCTTGGTGGGCTCAGCACTCGTTGCCCCGCAAGCAGGAAATCGTCTTCGCCAGCACGGGAACCAAGGACCCGAACCTGCCAGCCGATAAGTATGTCAGTGCCCTCGCCGGTTCCGACATCCAGACGAATCCCCCCGCCACAAACGCAGCAGTGCAGAAGCTCGGAAAGAGCTACTCGCGCCGGATCGATCAGTTGCCTCCCGCAGAGGTGCTGGCCGAGATCGACGCGAAGGTCGACTTTGCGAAGATGGAACAGACGCTCATGGACGAAGGCCTGAAGAAGTTCGCCGATCCGCAGAAAGCACTGATCCAGCTGATCGGTACCAAGCGTGCCGAGCTCGGCCAAGCCTAGTGCAGGTTGGCCGTTCGTCTTCGGTCCCAGAAAGAACGGACAGGAAAGTCTGTTCAATACGCTCTAGTTCCTTCTGTGGGCGGCTGGCACCTTGCCGCTCACGTTCATTCCCTGATTGCCTCGAGTCTGAATTGCCCCGTCACGTTGTTCTGATCACGCTCGACCACATCGCTGCCAGCCAGATCGGGGCGTACGGGCAGTATCGGGTGCGGACCCCGGCGATTGATCAACTCGCTGCGCGGGCTGCGGTGTTTCACCAGTGTTTCTGCCATGCGGTCCCCGGGCGGGGGCAAATACTTGCAGACGACTGGGCAGCTCATCCGCGCGTCGCGGAAGCGTTCCATGCGCTGCGGGCAGCGGGGATTGCTGTCGATCACTTGCGGCAGTCTCCGGACGAGATGCCTCGTCACTGGGTGCTCGAGAGCGTCACTGCCATCCGGCAACAGCTGACGAGCCTGCAGCCGGGGCTGACCTGGATTCAGGGGGTGGGAATTCCCAATCCGTGGGTGCCGGATCACACAGGCTGGGAAGCGGAGGTGGCCCGTCTGCTGGGGACGCCGTGGGAAGAGCTGCTCGCCGATGAGTCAGAGGAGATGACTCCCGCTCTGGCTGTTGAGGAACTGGTTCATGAGGGGGCTTTCTCGCGTACACGGCAGCCCGACGCTCCCGACCCCGTGGTCGAGCGGTTGAGCCTGGCCCTGTATGCCGCATCGGTCGAGAAGCTCGATGATCGGCTGGGGCGGCTGATTCGAGAGTTCCAGCGACATGCCCACGAGGAATGTCTGCTCATCATTGCCGGGTTGCAGGGGGACCATCTCCCTCACCAGATGCCGATTGAACGCCCTGTCCAGCTGCACACCGAACTCGTCCGCGTCCCGCTGATTGTGCAGGTGGGGGCAGGGCATGCAGGGGGTTCGACGGTGCTGGAGCTGGTTCAAACTCCTGACATCGCTCGAACCATTTGCGAATGGTTGGGTGGGAGCCTTGGTACTTCCCTCGACGCAGGTCTGGCTGACCTGCTCGCAGTCATGCAGAAGGCCCATCCCGGGCGGGCCAGCGTGCAGGTGACTAGCCAAATCGGTGAAACACTGATTCGGACCTCGGACGCTCAGCTTGTCCGAGCCTCTTCCGATCAGTCGACACACGACACCGAGCTGATGGAGTGGCTGACCCTTAAGCCGGAAGATGCGTGGGACTTGCTCAACGTGGCGGGGCAGCACCCAGATCTCGTCGACCAGCTGCGGGCTCTGGCCGACTGATCGGGAGAGCGGTTCGAGTTCCGATAAAACCGATCGGTGGCCGGTTGGGGACACGGATTCCCATTTTCTCTAGGACTTCGCGCGGACGCCGGTGAGTGGCAACTGCTACACTGCGTTCGCGCTCATGTCATTAGAGGAATCGGTCATGCCCCCTGTCTCTCTGGCGATTCTCTGGCATCAGCACCAACCGTACTACCCCGACGACGTCGCGGGTGAAACGCTGATGCCGTGGGTGCGGTTTCATTCGACCAAGGACTACATCGGGATGGCCCTCCATATTAAGGAGGTCCCCGAGTTCCGCTGTTCGATCAATCTGGTTCCGAGTTTGCTCGTTCAGATCCAGCGCTATGCGGCAGGAGGCAGCGACCGGCATCTTGATGTGTCGCGGATGCCCGCTGACGGGTTGTCGTTGCACGATGCCCGGTATCTGGTCGACAACTTCTTCGCGGCGAATCTCGAATCGATGATTCGCCCGTTTCCCCGGTATCTGGAACTCCATCGCAAGCGTTTCACACAGCCATCGGCGGCTGATGCAGCCATCACGCGGCTGACCTCGCAAGACATGCGCGATCTGCAGGTGTGGCACAATCTGTCGTGGTTTCATGAGCTGTTGTTTGAGCAGGACGCCGAGCTCAAGGAGTTCCGCGAGAAGGCCCGTGACTACACGGAAGCCGACAAGCAGTGGCTGCTGGCCAAGCAACGGGACATCGTGGCCCAGGTGATTCCACTGCACAAGGAGCTACAGGACAGCGGCCAGGTCGAGCTGACCACGACGCCGTTCTACCACCCGATCCTGCCCCTGCTGTGGGACAAACGCTCCGCCCGGCAGGCGATGCCCAACTGTCAGCTGCCGAATTCATTGGAGAGCTATGCGGAGGATGCGGTCCGTCACATCCGCACAGCTGTGGAGCTGCATGAGAAGCTCTTCGGACGCAAGCCACGCGGCATGTGGCCCTCGGAGGGATCGGTCTCGGCCGACATCCTTCCCGCCATCATCGAAGCGGGCATTCAGTGGATCGCGACCGACGAGGGAATTCTCTCGCGGTCTCTCGATGGAGCGATCCATCGTGACGGCCATAAGCGAATCAACCGGCCCGATCTGCTGTACCGCCCGTGGCGCTGGGAGCATCAGGGGCAATCGCTGCAGCTGATCTTCCGCGATCTGGGGTTGAGCGATTTCATCGGATTCGAGGCCCAGCGGCAGGACCCGGTGTCAGCAGCGCATACATTGCTCAACTCCAGTGCGGAGGTCGGACGCGTCATTCGCCGGGACAATCCCGATCAACCGGTCATCGTGCCGGTGGTTCTCGACGGGGAGAACTGCTGGGAGCATTATCGCGACGGCGGCGTGGTGTTCCTGCGGACGTTGTATCGCGAAGCGGTGCGACATTCCGATGTGCGTCCGATGCGGATCTGTGATCACCTGGAGGCTGCGCCCGCTCCCGAACGCCTGCACAAGTTGCATGCGGGAAGCTGGATTAACTCCGACTTCTACATCTGGATCGGCCATGCGGAAGACCGCCAGGGGTGGGATATCCTGCACCTCACGCGGGAGTTTCTCAAGCAGCAGGTAGCCAGCGGAAAGTTCGATCAGGCCACTCTCAACAAGGCGTGGCGCGAACTCGACATCGCCGAGGGAAGCGACTGGTTCTGGTGGTATGGCGACGACCGTTCCTCAGGCCAGGATGACCTGTTTGATCAGCTCTTCCGGAGACACCTGCAGAACGTCTTCCGTCTGCTGGGTGAGTCGCCGCCGAACGTGCTGTTGCGTCCGATTTGCCAGATCCACAAGGAGAGTGTCCACACCCAGCCCCGCCATCTGCTCGAGGTCAAACCCGACGGTCGGCGGAGGTATTTCGAGTGGATGAGCGCTGGCCATTTCGTCGCCGGTTCGGAACGCGGCACCATGGCTCGCGTGACTCAGGGCGTCATTCGCAACCTGCACTTCGGCTTCAATAAGAAGTCACTGCTCATTCGCTGCGACACCGCATGCCGGGCCAAGGACGACCTCCAGCCAGGTCAGGAACTCAGGATTCGCTTCCTGGAACCAGACGGGCACGAAGTTCGTGTGAAGTTGTGCGACGCGGGAACCCTCGAACTGACGCTGTTTCGTGGCGGAACGCCAGAGAAATCGGTCGCGGCGGCGGCAGTCGAAGATGTGGCTGTGGTGTCGATCCCGCTGGTCGATCTGGGGCTGACGGCCGGTCAGGGTGTCCATTTCTATGTGGAGCTTTTCGAAGCTCGTAACAGCCTCGATCGCATTCCCTCGGAAGGGATGATCGAATTGACCGTGCCCGCTGACGATTTCGATATCCGAAACTGGCAGGTGTGAAGCGAAACCGGGTGACCAGCAGAGGCTCCGGCCTCCAATGAAAATAAAACGCGGTGGCGGGTTCAGAGTCCCACCACCGCGTTTTTATTTCACGTGATCGAAAATCGATTACGGGTTTGGCTTGGCGGCGTCCTGAGCGGCCTCTCCAGCGGCCTTGGCTGCATCACCGGCTGCGTTAGCAGCATCTGCGGCAGCGTCGCCAGCAGCTTTGGCAGCGTCTCCGACGGCTTCCTTAGCAGCGTCTCCGGCTTCCTTTGCAGCTTCACCAGCGGCCTTTGCGGCGTCGCCTGCGGCTTCAGCAGCTTCACCGGCCTTCGCTTCAGCCTTGTCCAGAGCTTTCTGGGCAGCCTCCGCTGCTGCCTGGTCCACGACTGGTCCCGAAGTCGTTGGTGCTTTCTCGCAACCGACCATCAGACCCATTGCCAATGCCAAAGATGCAATTCGCTTCATTTCAGAATCCTCACACAGGAGTGTCTAACGCATCTCAGCTCAACGGAGCTGGAGTGTTCATCAAACAGGATACCCAGGATTCACCAAAAATTCCCGGTACAGATATCCCAAGAAATAAAAAGACTTCGCAGCCCGATGGAACTGCGAAGTCTGATGGATGTCGTGGTTTGACGAGGCGATCAGGGTTTCAGTTCGAAAATGACTTCCACTTCCACCGCGATGTTTCCTGGCAGGGAGCCCATGCCCACGGCACTGCGGGCTCCGACACCATCTTCGCCGAAGATGTCCTTCAACAGCTGGCTAAACCCGTTGATGACCGCGGGATGCCGCTGGAAGTCTGGAGTAGCGTTCACCATGCCGAGCGTTTTGATCGCCCGCTGAATGCGGTCGAGTGATCCAAGTTGAGCCCGCACTGTGGCCAGGAGGGTGAGTCCCACCGCGCGTGCTGCCTCGAAACCCTGTTCTTCCGTCAGGTCGAGGCCGACCTTTCCGGTGATCAAAGTTCCATCGGTACGCATGGGACCGTGGCCCGATACGTAGATCAGCTGACCCACCTGAACGACCGGCTTGTAGATTCCGCCCGGTTTGGGAACCGGGGGAAGAATCAGGCCCAACTCAGTCAGTCGAGACTCGGCGCTCATTGCAACCCATTCGTGAATAAGGGGTTAGCTAACTGCCTTGTGGCACTTCTTGCAGCGGGAACGGTAGCTGACCAGCGCATTGCACTTGCTGCAGCGCTTCTGCTTTTTGGCGATTTTGGCCTTGGTACGGGGTCGGTAAACCATCACTGCTCCAGAGTCTGACGAGAATGGAAGCCCCGTAGTGTAGACGGACCGATCCTGTGTTGCAATCAATCCCGATACACCGGAATCCAACCTCACCCAACTACCTCAGTTCTCGTAATAACGACGGCCTAAGCCTGGAAATCCCACTCGGAGAAGAATCGAATCAGTGAGCACAGATGTGACCTGCGGTGCCCCGAATGGCAAGTTCCGGGATGTTCGAGCTGTGGACTCGTGATGTCGTTCGGCAGACCGATAGAATTTAACGGGGCGTCTTGCCGCGTGTGCCATCATGTCTGATGGCCAAGCCCGCTCTTTCGTCAGGAATGGTTCCCGTGCCGTTTGTCACCCTTCTTTTGATTCAGGGGCCCGATCAGGGGCAGCGGTACGAATTCACCCAGGACGAGATCACAATCGGCCGAGGTGCCGTCAACGATATCCAGTTGCACGATACGGAGTCATCGCGGCGGCATGCCTTCATGAGGTGGACCGATACGGACGGTTGGCGAATCACCGACGAAGGCAGCTCGAACGGCACCTTCGTCAATGGGACGATGACCCGCAAACGGATTTTGAAGGACGGCGACCAGATCCAGATCGGTCGTTCGATACTCGTGTGTCACTTCACACGTTCCAATCGCAAAGCGGCCGACCGCGTCCAGCTGATGGGCCCGGAGCATCCCGCCGACCAGTCACGCATCGTTTCGCAGTCGTCGGGCGACGGAGGCCGAACTTTTGTTGAGGAAACCGCCGCCCGCATCAGCAGTTCAACAGCTGCGGGCGCCAATCTTCAGCTCCTCTACCGCATCTCGGAGGAAGCGGTTCGCCCCTCGGGCTCGCTCGACGAGATTCTGCAGCGGATTCTTGATCTGACTCTCGGAGCTGTGGGTGCCGACCGCGGGTGCATGCTGGTCGCCGACAGCAAGACTGACCGCATCGAACCACGCGTTGTTGCGTTCCGAGCGGGGACCGACGCTGGCGAGCGCATCCCACTGTCTACCAGTATCGTGGAACATGTCATCCGCGGTGGGGTGGCCGTGCGGACGACCGATGCCCGGCATGATCGGCGCTTTGAAGAGGCACCGAGCGTTCTGCAATCGGGTATTCGCGAGGCCATGTGTGTTCCGATGCAGGGACGCTACGAGCTGATGGGCGTCATCTACGTCGATACGACCACGCCGTCGATCGACTCGGTGCGGTTTCCGGGTGGATCGCGATTCAACGAGGAGACCATGAAGCTGCTCACTGCGATCGGGCGTCAGTCGGCTTTGGCTGTCGAATCGAATCGCTTTCAACAGGCCCTCGTCCAGGCGGAACGACTGGCCGCCGTGGGACAGGCGATCGCGATGCTCAGCCACCACATCAAGAACATCCTGCAGGGGATGAAAGGTGGCAGCCACCTGATCAAGATGGGGCTGGATGATGTCAACGACGACCTGATTCTCAAGGGGTGGAGCATCCTCGAACGGAACCAGGACCGCATCTACAACCTGGTGATGGACATGCTGGCCTTTGGGAAGGAACGCCGACCGAAGCTCGAGCGGGCGAACCTCAACCACACCGTGCAGGAGGTCGTCGAACTCATCCAGCCACGGGCCGACGAAGAAGGGGTGAAGATCAACACCCACCTCACGAGCGATGTTCCTGAAAGCCTGTATGACCAGGAGGGGATTCATCGGGCTGCGCTCAACATTGTCATCAACGCTCTCGACGCTCTCCGCCAGACCGAATCACCGGTCATCGATATTACCACTCGCTACGACGCCAGCCGCGACCAGATGGCGATTCAGGTCAGCGACAACGGGCCCGGAATCGACCCGGTTGAACAGGCCAAGCTGTTTAACTTGTTCGAGTCTTCGAAGGGCTCTGCCGGGACAGGGATCGGACTCGCAGCCAGCCAGAAAATTCTGCGTGAGCATGGCGGCGAGATCACGATTGAAAGCCAGGCGAACGCCGGGGCCCGCTTTACACTGAAATGGCCAGCCCATCGCGAAGAGATGGATGGCCCCGAGTCACCCACACTCGGTGGTTGATGGGGTTCGAGCGGTGGTGCTCGTTCTTCCGGGCGGGGCCGTTTGCAATGACTCGTCACCCCGGCATCCAGTGGGACAGACATTCCAGTCTGACCTTTCAGTACAACGGGGGGGCGGCGCTTTTGTCGGGGGTTCGATCGTGCGTATGGTTCGTACCGCGCCCTCGGCCAGACGATCATGCCGCTTGATCCGGGTGTTACCTTCGCCCTCGGTGTCGCGTTCGGGCAGACGCCGATCCTTGCCCGAGCGAATCAGGAAATCCACATTCTGTAAGGCATCACGCGTTTCGACGAGAACCTCTACAAGTCTCCCTCGCGATCATCGCGAACTTGTCGGCAATCTCCATCGTTCCCAACCTCCCTGGCAACTCGACATGCGATCCACACGCCAATTCCATGGCGCAAAATCTCATGCCGAATAAATCAGCCCATTACGGACTGTCTCCAGGAGTTGTGTAGAAAGCTCAGACAGCTCCTGGCTCTACTTTGAGGTCAGCAACCGCCGCTGATAGTCACGAAACGAAACCCATACGGCTTCCTTGGACTTCATCCGGCTTTCCCATTGGGTGATATGGCGCTTGTCGGTCGCCTGCAATTCCCAGCTGAACTGGTGCTCGGCTTGCAGATGCAGGTTCCCTTCCGAACGGGCCTTGAGTTCCACGGTCAGCGGGATGCGTTTGCGATTGCGCAGCGCGGCGTTCACCGCCAGACGCGGTTCGGGCAGCAATGACTCGGGGTGGAGGATGTGATTCAATTTCGCGGCCCAGTCGGCGTACGCCAGGTACTTCATGGCATCTTCGGGATTCGGGCTCGCACCTGTTTTGACCACGTAGTCAATCTGGTCACTGTTCATCCGCAGTCGCTGTTCTTTGGCGTCGAATCGCTCTTCAAACTTTGGCCCCAGCTGGAACGACAGCGCAGCAGCTTCCTTTTTGGCGGCGTCTGAACCATCGCGCTGCAGACCAGCCAGAAACTCATGGGCCTTGGCGTCGGACGATTTGAGGAACTGATTCAGCTCGGTGATGGACAGTTCTGCAGCCCGGTAGTTGCCGTCCAGAAGGACAAACCGGTCGTTCATCGGCTCGTAAATGACGACTTCACCGACGTCTTCCATGTAGTCGTAGACTTTTCCGGCGTGAAAGAGGGTCAAACTGTAGGCAAATGGCCGCCAGTTCCCGCTCGGCTCTTTACGGGAGACAGTAGTTCGCACTCGCATCTCTTGAGCTGAGATGGTGTTACAGCAGTTTGCGCCGATAACCAGGATGAGCAACAGCAGGGAACGAACCATAAGAGAGACCTCCATGTCTCAATCCAGGCAATCGAGATTGCCTGATGCATTGGTGAGATTCCGAATCCGCAAGATGTGACAGTTGTGCGGAAAGAAGCGATGGAATCCCGAGGTGGGATATAGAAGATAGACCCGTTGGAAAGCCTTGTTCAATACTGGTTCCGAGAATCTGGTCAAACCTCACCTTGATCTTCTCGATTTTCACGCAGAGAATTACGAAATCGGCAGAATGTGCGGCTATTGGCGGCCACTTCGCCATGGCTAACACCGGAGAGTTCGCTCTTCGAGATTACTAGCGGCCAGAGGATTGGTCCGATTTCATCCCCGCGTGGCGACTCCCTGGATGGAGTCGTTCTGGCAAGTTCCTTGTTCCAGACGGATCCGACGTGTCGAAACGACTTGACGGAAAAGTAGCAGTGGTCACCGGTGTGAGCGACCGAGGGATCGGTGGTGCCATTGCCGAGCGACTGGCCGATGACGGTGCAGCCGTCACGATACTCTGGATGGAGAGGCCTGATCGGCTGATTCACCGTCTGGAAAGGCGCGGCCACTCCTTCGTGGAAGCCCGCTGTGACGTGAAGAGCACTCCGTCAATCAAGGCTGCAGTCGACGCCTGCATGTCGGAGTTTGGTCAGGTGGACATTCTCGTGAATAACGCGGGGATTGAAGATGTCCACAATTTCGAGGACGGCACCGACGACGTCTGGGAGAATCTGCTCGATGTCAATCTGCTGGGCACGATGCGGATGACTCGGAGTGTGTTACCCTACCTGACCGAGCCGGAAGGCGTGATCGTTAATATCTCGTCCGTGCTGGGCATGGCGGGCTGTACAGGCTTTGGAGCCTACTCTGCGACAAAGGCGGGCCTGATTGGCCTGACCCAGTCGCTGGCAGCAGAACTCGCTCCGCGTCGGATGCGTTGTGTCGGAGTCGCTCCGGCCCTCGTCTTCACGCCGATGATGCAGCGGCATCTGTCCAACGGCGATACCTCGATGGAGGAGAGCCTGAACCAGTCGCATCCGCTCGGCGTGGGTGCCGCTCGGGATGTGGCGTCAGCTGTGGCTTTTCTGGCCTCGCCAGAAGCCCGCTGGATCACGGGGACGACCCTGCCGCTGGGCTGGATGCCCAGTTTCCCGCTGCCGTTTGGTCAGCCAGATACTGCTGGGCAGGCCTCCTTGCATCAGTCCAAGAAGTCGCAGGCCGAGAAGACCTCGCCGGTCAAGCTGCCCGTCACCGACGCGGCACACGCTCCCCGGAAAAAAGAATCGGAAGGTACGATTGAACCTGTGCTGCCAATCGCAGACAGTTAAGGTCCGTGGAGCAGGCCCCGGTGTCTCTCCCTCACCCGTTCAGTCCCGATGATCAGTCAGCCCCAAGCTCGAGCGTGAGCAGCGTCTTGCTTCGCTGGGACTCAGTGTCATCCGCCGAACTGAATTGATGAAGGATGTGTCCGCTGAGGAGTGGCTGTGCCAGAGTTCGCGCGAAGGCATTTGCCGGGTGCGAACATCTGTGTTGCCTGCTGCTGAATTTTGCTTGCGCTGAGTGGATCGGACCGCATTCCCATGCCCGAGTTGCCGAACGAGGCATTGATCGAGGACACCTTCTCCAGCCACGGGATCACGCAAACCCGGGTGATGGAGTTGTTCGCGCCGCCCGAGCCGCTGCAATTGGAAAGTGGCAAAACCCTCGGCCCGATTCAGGTGGCTTACGAGACTTACGGGACGCTTTCTCCCCGCCGCGACAACGCGATCTTCATCTGTCACGCGCTCACGGGAGATGCTCATGTGGCCGGGCGTCATGCCTCTGATGATCGCAAACCTGGCTGGTGGGATGGCTTCATCGGACCCGGCAAAGGAATCGACACCGACCGCTACTTTGTGATCTGCGCGAATGTGCTGGGCGGTTGTATGGGGACGACCGGTCCCAGTTCGATTGATCCCGATACCGGCAAGCAGTTTGGCCCGTCGTTTCCATTCCTGACCATTGCGGACATCGTCGGCGTGCACAAAAAGCTCGTCGAGACGTTCGGCATCAAGAAGCTGCTGGCGGTCGTCGGCGGCAGCCTGGGCGGGATGCAGGTCCTCGAGTGGGCGGTTCGCTACCCCGACAGCCTCAAGTCAGCTGTGGTGCTGGCGAGTGGTGCCAAGCTGAATGCTCAGGGAATCGCGTTCAACGCTGTCGGTCGCCGCGCGATCTATACCGACCCGGCGTTCCGCGACGGCAACTACTACGACGAAACTGAGAAGCCGCGATTCGGCCTCGCACTGGCCCGCATGATCGCGCACATCACCTATCTGTCCGAGCAGTCGATCGAACTCAAGTTTGGTCGGCGGCTGCAGAACAGCGCTGACCTGACCTATGACCTCCGCAAGGAGACCGAGTTTCAGATCGAGAGCTATCTGCACTATCAGGGGAAACGCTTCGTCGAACGCTTCGACGCCAACAGCTATCTCGTACT
>CANJZR010000045.1 GCA_947479075.1 Planctomycetaceae bacterium | reverse complement strand
AGCAGCTCGGTGCCATATGCACCCCGAAAGTACTCGAAGACAGGAGTCGGATCGATGGCTGGTGGATGCAGGTCGATGACATCGAGGCGGTTGAGTTCGATCGCCTCGACCAAGGCGACCTGCGACACAACAAGATCCTCTGCATCAGGGATCGGGTCGAAGTCACTGACTTTCGACTGATAGCGGACGATGTTTGACGGGTGGATCGTATGGCCGGGGATCGCCGACCAGCCGGGACGGCAGCGGGCCTGGTCTCCCTCGATCGAGACGCGCAGCCAGCCGGTGTATTCGTCCGCGAATTCAAACGGCAGGAAGACCGAATGCCCCGGCTGAGCGTTCTGAACAGCTGTCAGCCACTGGTCAAGGAGGCGTTCGAGGCTGACGCGAATTCGCTGTGACACGGGGAGGTCTCGAACCGCCGGATCGAGCGAAAAGAAGTACGAATCGACGTGTCGGACGTACTCACCACATTCGAGCAGAATATCACCCTGCTGAGTTCCCTGATCATCGAAGGTGAGTCGCAGCATGGGGGCGGGCGTCCAGCACGGGTGAGTCGGTATTCCTCATTTATCGTAGCTGCCCATCATGAGGAAATGAAACTGGTGCCTGGATCAAGCCTCAAACGGGCACGAAGGGTGGAGTCATCATGAAATGGTGGTGATCGAGAGTGTGTGTGGCAGGGATGCCTCGCATGCATTTCGTCCATAATCATCCTGACCACGAAGAGAGAGCGCCCTGTGAATCCGATCAGTGACAAATCGACAAGGCATCGCCTGTGTGTCTTCGTGACTTGGTGGTTCCAGTTCCCCGTCTTTCATCAAGCGGAAGTCCCGTTCCCCCCTTGAGTGGGAATGAAACAACGCACAGTTGTTCACCCGCCCCCCAGTCGCTACAACCAAAAATGAAGCAAGACGGGGCGAGGTGGCAGCCCAGTCTGGTGGACTGAAATTCCGGTGTGCCATCTGGTGGAGTTTGCATTTATGACTGCCCCGATTCGTGTCGCGGTGACGGGTGCCGCAGGAAACATTGGCTACGCCCTCATCTTTCGGATCGCCAGCGGCGAGGTATTCGGCCCGAACCAGCCGGTCATTTTGAATCTCGTCGAAGTTCCGCCCGTTCTGAAGAGTCTGGACGGGGTCGCGATGGAGTTGGAAGACTGTGCCTTCCCGACGCTCGTTGGCGTCAAGAAGTGCAGCAGTGATGACCTGAACGATGGATTTGGCGACTGTAACTGGGTCGTCTGCGTCGGCAGCATCCCCCGCAAGGCTGGGATGGAGCGTGGCGATCTGATCCGCGTCAACGGGCCAATCTTCACCAACACCGGCAAAGCCATCGAAGCCTCTGCGGCGAAGGACGTACGAGTGCTGGTCGTGGGCAACCCCTGCAACACGAACTGCTTGATCGCGATGCACAACGCACCGAAGGTGCCGCGTGATCGCTGGTACGCGATGACCATGCTGGATCAGAACCGTGCCAAAAGCATGCTGGCGATCAAGGCGGGACAGCCACTCGCCTCGGTCAAGAACGTGGCGATCTGGGGCAACCACTCGGCGACCCAGTATCCCGACTACTTCCACGCCACGATCAACGGCAAGGCGGCACCGGAAGTCATCAAGGACGACGCCTGGCTGCAGACCACCTTCATCTCTAACGTGCAGAAGCGTGGGGCCGCTGTGATCGAAGCCCGCGGGGCTTCCAGTGCCGCATCCGCGGCCAACGCCGCCCTTGACACCCTCAAGGGTGTCGTCCGACCGACCGGCGCGAACGACTGCTTCAGCGCAGCTGTGTGCAGCGATGGCAGCTACGGTGTCGATGAGGGCCTGATCTTCGGCTTCCCGCTGACCAGCGATGGCAAGACCCACAAGATCATCCAGGGCATCGAGCACAATGCCTTCGCCCAGCAGAAGATCGACCTGACGCTGAACGAGCTGCGAACCGAGCGGGATACCGTGCGGGATCTGCTGAAGTAGATCAGTGGTTCAACGATCTGATCAAGCTTGCAAAAAGCCTCGGGAATTGAGTTCCCGAGGCTTTTTTCGTTGCAAAGCAAGGAGCTTGGTCACCCACCGAGCGGACGGGAAAATCGCACCGCTTTCCTCTAGATCGTGTGTGGTGATTCACTTCGGGGAAACTTCCCACATCACACGATTCTCATGCTTCAAGCGAACGCACACAGGCCCCCCCTTATGTCGACCAAGGCTGGATCGAGACAGGAGTACAGCGGGATGACGTCTCCTTGGCCGCAGACCTGCTGGCCTGAGTTTCACCCGCTGCTTCCCTGTCTACTCTGCTCACGATGCGGGTGAGCGAAAAAGAATGTGAGAGATCAATGCATTCGAACGGGATATGATGATCGCAATAAAAAGAGGCTGGTCAATTTGACCAGCCTCTGATGAGTCATGACCCCGGAATGTCAAACCACTAAACGATGTGTTTGATTTCCCCGAGGACGGAGGTGATGGCATCAGCATCGGTCGTCACATTCGCCCAATACTCATCGGTCCCTGCATCACCGATCAGGATATCCTTGGAACCATCGGATTCTGTCCCGGCAGACGGAGGAGCCTGCAAGTAGGCGAAGAGATTGTCATTGCCACCTCCCCCTCGAATTGTATCAGCGCCTGCACCACCGATGAGAATATCATTGTTGTCACCACCTTGCAGGAAGTCATTACCATTACCGCCACTCAGGCTATCGTCTCCGGTTGCGCCGTCGATTGAATCATTGCCATCTCCACCGACAACCGTGTCAGCTCCAGCACCGGCGAGCACCGTGACGTTTTCAGGACTTCCCGTCAAATCGATCGAATCATTGAGATTTGTACCAATGACCGTTTCAAACCCGGCCGCCCCAATCACCCAGGTCAACGGCAGTGCCGTATTTTGCGGACGTAAAGTATCCGAGCCACTGCCTCCGAGTAGATTGCCAACGACATCATCTTCATCGTTATCCGCGTAGATCAAGTCGTTATCAGCTTCTCCATCACTCTTGTCTGTACCAGCGCCACCGTTAAGTGTGTCGTTCCCGGCACCTCCAAACAAAGCATCTGCTCCGTTACCGCCATCCAAACTATCGTTCCCACCACCTCCTTGAAGGTTGTCGTCGCCGTCACGTCCGATCAGCGTGTCGTTTCCGTTACCTCCGATCAACTGATTGGCCAAGGAGTTTCCGGTCAACCGATCATTGAAATCGGACCCCGTCACATTCTCAATGCCAGAAAGCGTATCTATACCACCGGACAAGCCGTCATTACTCGTCAAGTTGATGTTCAGATCAACAACAACACCTGTCTGTGAGTCGAAGTAGGAAACCAAGTCAACTCCCCCCCCACCAACCAAGGAGTCGTTCCCGGCCTGGCCAGCGATCGAGTCGTTGCCATTTCCCCCCAGGACCGTATCGTTGCCAGCACCCGCCAGAATTTGATTGCCAGCAGTCCCGGCCTTGACCAAATCGTTTCCGGCATTAGCACGAATATCCATGTATGTCGTGACTGCGGAGGCGTCAATAACATCGTCGCTATCTGTACCATGAACGCGATCCAATCCATTCGTATCGGTCAGGACCAGTTTGATTCCGGGGCTGGCGAATGAAACCATGCGGATAACATCGAATCCCGTTCCACCGATGAGTTGCGAGCCAAAGTCAACCGCCACGTCAGTTGAATCGAAGAACAAGACATCGTCATTGGCCTCACCGTCCATCTTGTCTCGTCCAGCATCTCCGTAAAGGTTATCGTTTCCTGCTCCACCTCGAATGGAATCATCGCCATCCCGGCCGTGGATAACGTCGTTCCCGTTTCCACCGTACAGCGTATCGTTCCCGTTCCCGCCATCGATTGTCACGTTGGTGGTCAAGCCAGAACCATCGATGAAGTCGGCGAGACCTGAGCCAGCAACGCTCTCGACGTTCGTTCCAGTCAGATTCAAATTCAACGCGTCTGTCGCCGCAGAAGCATTGAGAGCGTCAACACCAGCTCCCATGTCACCAATGACATCGAACTGATCGATGACCACGGAGTCATTGCTCGCTCCACCGGAGATCGTGTCTGCTCCCGCTCCGCCGAACAGCGTCGAGGTTGTGATCACCAGGGTCAGCGAAGGGTCAAGAATTATGCTGTCTGCACCGCCCAAAGCGTTCACAGTTAATTTCGTTTTTGTGCCAACTGGAATTAGCGTATCGACGCCGTTTACGAAAAAATTCAAGCCACTTTTCGATACGTTGATCGTCTCTCCAGCGTCTGTTCCAACCACAGTGATCGATGTCGCAGTGCTGGAGTAGGTAATGGCCGCCAGAAGAGTACGACACTCCAACCGTTGAACCAGCCCACTCACCAGACTCGTTTTTGCATGGGAGCGACGTACCTGAGCAGATCGACGGAACAATGAGAACATGACAGACTTCCTCGAACATTGGGGCCGCTGTGTAATCCCCATGACTTTGGGGAATGTGGGTAGCTGACGTCGATTCTACCTGTCCGTCGACCGCGTGGAAGTGCGAACAAATGGAAAAATCGGACAACTCACAGCCTTTTTACAAGATTCGTGTGAATTCCGACTTTACTTCCATATAATCGTTATCGGTTTGTTCATTACCGCATTTATGCGAGATGTGATCACTTTTCTGTGATCTTTTTGATGACGTGCAAGGTTCCCTGCATTGCCTGCAATATCGCCACAAGCCACTAATGCCAAGACAATTAGACGCACCACAGTGAATTGCCAGTGCCGCTCACACAATTGTAAGCCAAGTTCTACCCGCTGACCGCCATTTCACCGCGATTGGCATTGATGATTTGTCCAATTGACACATTCTGACAATGTTGCTCCCCAGAATATGAGCAAAGTCTGAAACCGTAACGTTTTACACCCAGTACCTCCCCCGCCCACCGCATCGAGCGACACTTAAATCCACTTACTCAAATCGAAAAAACGGTTCCGAAGGAGTCGGCGTTTCCACAGCGTCAAACCAGTCAATGCCTCAAATGGCGTTTCCAGCAGGCTCGGGTCTGCCAGTTGAATCATCCGTACTTGCGATGCACGCGATCGGCGGAATGCATACGGCATCCTCAAACATGCCTCGACGTAACGACGATCACAATAGGGGATGATATTCGCCAGGAACGGTGCAGCCCCATACAAGTGAGGACATGCCCAACTACCGACTCGATTCTCGATGTAGAAGAGTTCCACGAGGAGTTCATCGGGAAAATCTGCAGGGAATTTCTCCAACCACCGACTCACAGCTGCGAGACATCCATGATCCTCCCTGAGATCGATACGATTCAGCAAATCAGCGGCGGATGGACGATTCGATCGGTCCTCGTCGATCGCGTAGTACATGCAGCTGACTTCCCCTCCGAAACCTGTCAGCCAGGTCGCACCCATCTCCAGTGACTCAATGGCCGCCTGGAAGAAGTCACTCGCCTTCCCTGTCCCGCCCGCCCTGCCGATCCGGTAGAAATAGCTACTGCGCACTGCACTGGAAGCGTTCTGAACGTTGAGAACCCGATGACGCAGATTATGTCGCTTCGCTAGAATTTTGGCGATGTGCATATCCTTCTGATTCGAGTCGCTTCGATTTGGATAATTGAAGGTGATGTACTCGGTTCTGTTGCGAATCTCTGGCGGCGTACACGCCAAGAGAACCCGCGAATCACGACCGGCAGTCAGTCCACCGTAGGTCAACGGTCGAACAGCTGTCGCAACAAGATTACTTCTGACAGCCTCAATCGCTCGATTGACATAGACATCAGACTGGTCAGCCGCACAGGGAAAAAAGGCAATTTTGGGCCAGAAACGATGCGACTCCCATGTCGACAGATCCAACTCATGATTTGGCAAAAGACGAGAGCAGCCAGATAAATCGGTCAGTCCCGCCGGATAATAGTAAAAGCCCACATCCGGGTAGACTCCAATCGGATACCGAGGTTCAACACCTTCTCGATAATCCAAAAGTGAAGTCGTTGAAGCAGCGATCTGCTGTTCGGCCGAGTAGACGATCGACAAGGACGCGAATGCGTCCGGATAGATACGTGGAGCAAGCGGATGGTTTTCAAGCAAGATCACCAGATATCGCCCCGACATCTCATTCAAGAATGCCAGCATGGCAGCTTCGGAAGATACCGAGGAACTTGGTAATCGAAATTCATTCGATTCATACCACAAAGCCCCCTCTCGAATTGGGTAACCAAGCACAAAACCGACAATCGCCCCGTTCTCGTTCAAGAGGCGATGAACAGGTAATGCGGAATGGGCATTTAAATTCCACTTCCCAATCGAATATCGATGAAAGCCAGCTGGTGCCTGTCGATCCGCTGGAGACAAAAGGAACTGACCGAAAAATGTGTCTCGAAAGTCTGTCGCGGAGGTCATCTCGTCCCTTTCACGCCAAGCAAAACCTCGGCAAAAATCAGCTTGTCAAAAATGAGTCTACGAGTCAATCAGAGCCCCTGAAGTGCCTCATGTCACCGAGAAAGCAACCGATGAACATGCTCCCCAGAAGATCGATTCCAGGAGTTGCAGCCATTCATTTTCATTCCAACTACACGATGAACGAGAACTCACCACTGATTTCAGTCGAGTTGTGATTATTCAAGTACGCCTCGCCTATCGCACCGCTCCGCCATTGGCGTTGATCACCTGCCCTGTGAGGTAGCTGGCATCAGGGCTGGCGAGGAAGCGGGCGAGGCGGGCGATGTCTTCGGGTAGGCCCCAGCGGCCCAGAGGGGTTTCGCGAATCACGCGGGCCTGCCAGGCATCGCTGGCCTGATCCCCCCAGGCGGTTTGAATCCAGCCGGGCGAGATACAATTCACCCGCACTTCAGGCGCCAGAGACACGGCCAGAGACCTCGTGAACCCCATGACCGCGTTCTTGGCGATCGAAAAGAGTTCCGCGCTGTCCCCTTCCATCCCACGGTCAGCCTGGTCCCAGCCGATGTTCAGGATCACCCCCTGCCCGGCGGCCTTCATCCGACGACCGACCTCACGGGACAGCTGGACTGTCGCGGTGACATCGACGGCCAACAGCCACTCCAGCTTCTTCTCGAAAGACAGGCTTGGCCCTTCGCCAGTGAGGAGGTCGACCCCGGCGTTGTTGACCCAGACGTGGCACGCACCAAACCGGCTCCAGACATCGTGAATGAGGGCTGAGTGCGTCGACGAATCAGCCAGATCGGCGGCAAAGCAGTCGGACTGTTGCCCCAAGGCCCGGATCTCACGCACCACGCTCTCGGCGCGGTCGACCGACTTGCGACAGTGAATCGCCACGTTCGCCCCAGCTCGTGCCATTTCGAGGGCAATCGCCCGACCGATCCCGCTGGACGCCCCGGTCACACAGACCGTTTGTCCCGAGAGTGAAGCGAACGGAGTGGGGGGAAGCTGTGTCATCAGGCTGTGATCAGGGACTCACGCAAAGCAGTCGTCGTCAGAGAACGGACATCCTCAAGACTGGGAAAAGAAGAACCTTTGTGGTCCCAAACTGATTAAGCGAGAGGCTTTCCGTGCAGACACTTTAGGCAGAATCCAGGATTACTCAAGAATCAGGAGAAATGATTCGGCTTCTTGTTGACTCTTGCGGCACACATGGAGACAATTCGATGCATGTCATGTCCGTCAATTCTCCAGGTTCAGAGATGATTCGCCGTCGATCGCTTTTCTCATATCCGTTCTCTACGGCAGCGACGAATCACCTTGGTTGATGAGTTCCAAAGAACAATCAACAAGAACTAAGAGTTCCTGTCTAACGGCATGATCCTCCCCTATTGAGTCTGTTCAACTGGAAGACCCGCACCGGGAACATGTCACGGTCCGTCCGTGATTTGCGACCGTGCTTTCTGATTCGTAGTACTTGGTACTGCGTTTACCGAAGGTCCAGACATTGTCCGATTCCCAACCGCAGAATGCGGAAGATCAAGCCAGAACCGAAGGTCGGGATGACCTCGCAGGTTCTGCACAACCACTCTCGAAAGACGAAGAGATGACCACCGAACTGTTGGAAGCCCCACAGATCACCACCCGACCAGTTGCTGCCGCAGCTGACCTGCCCGAGCAGCTGGAAAAGGACCTCGTCCAGGTCTTCAAGCTGCTGGCCGATGAGACCCGCCTGAAGATCCTCATGTTCCTGATGCGGGAAGGCGAACTGCACGTCTCCGCCCTGTGCGAGCGTCTGGGGCAGAGCCAGCCAGCTGTCAGCCACCACCTCGCCCTGCTGCGAGTGGCCAAGATGATTGAGCCCCGCCGCGACGGCAAGCACAACTTCTACTCAATCCAGAAGGACCACTTCCACCAGATCATGGGCGAGCTGTTCTCGAACATGATCAACGATGGCAAGTCCGTTGGATTCGGTGACTTCCTGGTGACCCAGCAGAAGTAAACGAAACGAGTTGCGTCGACTCCGTCCCGGCGGAGTTGACTCCAATCTCCGAAACGACCGCTCCCCGTGAGCGGTCGCTTTTTTTGCGCCTCTCAGTCTGGTAAAAAACACCCCGCGAAAGCCGCAGCGTCCTTTGCGCTAAAGGTCTGCGCTGCGGCTGCCTGGCCTGCGTTTGCTGGACACTTGGTCCAAAAGATGTCAGCCCTGGCTGCGATGCCGAAGATTCAGTCTTCGCACACGATCCTTTCCCCCAGCTGAGTACTCTCGACGATGGCCAAGCCTGCAAAACTCGCACTGGTAGACGGCACTGTATTCACGGGCACAGCCTTCGGAGCCGACGGGGAGGCCTTTGGGGAAGTCTGTTTCAACACCAGCATGACCGGGTATCAGGAGATCCTGACCGACCCGTCATACAACGGCCAGATCGTCGCGATGACCTACCCGCAGATCGGGAACTATGGCATCAACGCCGACGATGTCGAAAGCGGGAAGCTGGCGATCAAGGGATTCATCGTCCGCGAGCTGTGCGAGGAGCCGAGCAATTACCGGTCGACCGAATCGCTGGGCAACTACCTGAAACGCAACAATGTGGTCGGTATCGAAGGCATCGATACGCGGGCTCTGGTCCGTAAACTCCGCGTGAAGGGTGCCATGACAGGCGTGATCTCGACCGTCGACCTCGACGATGCCTCGCTGATCGTCAAGGCCCAGAAGTCGCCCGACCTGATCGGTCGCGATCTGGTGAAGGAAGTGATGCCCGAGAAGCCCGCGGACTGGACGACAGCTCTGCATCCGATTGCAATCGACCTCTCGCCGCTGCCTGAAAAGGTCAAAGGCGACAAGGCTCCGCATGTCGTCGCCATCGACTACGGCATGAAGTGGAACATCCCGCGCCACTTGAAGGAAATGGGCTGCCGAGTCACCGTCGTGCCCGGCACCTCGACAGCTGCGGAAGTGCTGGCTCTGAATCCCGATGGTGTGTTCCTCTCGAACGGCCCCGGCGATCCAAACCCACTGACCTACGCGGTCGACACGATCAAAGGGCTGCTGGGCAAGAAGCCAATCTTCGGCATCTGCCTGGGGCATCAACTCCTCGGCCTGGCCCTCGGCGGCGAAATCTACAAGCTGAAGTTCGGTCACCGCGGCGCGAACCAGCCCGTCCTCGACAAGGCGAGTGGCCGCGTGGAAATCACCAGCCAGAATCACGGTTTCGCCCTGCGGCCAGACACGCTTCCCGAGAATGTGGAAGTGACGCACATCAACCTGAACGACCAGACCGTCGAAGGTATCGCGAGCAAGACCTTCCCCGCCTTCAGCGTCCAGTACCACCCCGAGTCCAGCGCTGGGCCGCACGACAGCCATTATCTGTTTGGACGGTTCCGGACGTTGATGGGGGCGTAGATTCTCAGGTTCGTTTTTGAGCATCTTCAAATCAAGAGGTTTAGAATCTCAACGAGGAGTTTGAAGAATTGCCACCGACGGTCTACGTCGAAACATCGATCGTCTCCTATCTGCGCCAGCGTCCAAACACGCATGTCGTCATGGCGGCTCGCCAGTTGCTGACTCACCAATGGTGGTTTCAGGAACGAGGTAAGTACGATCTGGTCACCTCGCAGTTCGTTCTGGAAGAAGCCTCAGATGGCGATGCATTGCTTGCCACAGAACGACTCCAGTGGCTCAAGGACATCCCGCTACTTCCACTTGATCCGGCGATTGGAACCATTTCGCGTGAAATCATGACGCGAGCGATTCTTCCTCAAAAGGCTGTCGTAGATTCATTACACATCGCTATTGCCGCATATCACCAGATACAATTCCTGCTGACCTGGAATTGCAAGCACATTGCGAACGCGAGAATTTTGCCTCGTATTCATGGTGTGCTACATGATCTGGGGATGTTCATTCCGATCATATGCACTCCCGAAGAGATGGTTGATGATGATCCAGACGACAACGAAAAATCGTGACCCGATTCTGGAAGAGATCCACCAGACCCGTCAGCGCATCTCCGAGAAATTCGGCGGCGACATCGATGCAATTCTGGACGATGCACGCCAGCGTCAAGCGGCTTCCGGACACCCGACGTGGAAGCGTCCTATCACAGATCAGACCTCGTCGCGTACGGGTGATAAGCCCGCCGAATGAGGCGAAAGGAAATGCTTCCTCGTTTCTGCGAGCGAACTACAATCTCCAGAGAGACATAAGACAGGGGTACTCCGTTGACGCGGTCGCAGATATCGCGATGGTTCGACTTTAAGGACAGTACCGATGACCAACACTCAGCGTGATCTGCTGTCTTGGGGCTTGTTTCTCGCAATCCCTTTCACGGTCGTGATCTGGGTGGGCGTGCAGGTTCATCTTGCTCGCCGAGACGTACTCATCTCTTCAGCCCAAATTCCCCTGAACCAGCTTTACCTCGCACTTGGCAACTATCACCATGAATACGGGACTTTTCCTCCGGCTTACGTGGTAGATGAAAACGGACGCCCGATGCACAGCTGGAGGGCTCTGATCCTGCCCTACTTCGAAAATTTAAAGGATGTCTACAAGCAATACGATTTTTCAGAGCCTTGGGACGGCCCGAACAATTCAAAGCTCGCGAATCGCATGCCCGAAACATTTCGTTCATGCACCGAACCAGAATCGAAGTCTTTTACGAATGTGGTCGTCCTCACTGGACCAGGGACAGCGTTTCCAGGTTCGCACGCCATCAGATTGGAGGACTTCAAGGATGGGGCTAAAAACACAATTCTACTGGTTGAGATCAAAGACTCGAAGATTCCCTGGCTTGCTCCGATTGACCTCCCCGCAGATGAGGCCGTCAAAGCATGGGGAGATCCTAATCAAGTGGGAATCTCCTGTGTCTCATGGCGCAGACCGCTCGTAGTTTTCGCAGATCGAATGGCTGCATTTGCACTCGGGAAAGGCTTGCCTCCAGAATCTCTGCGAGCACTGACAACCATTGCGGGAAATGAACCCGTCACCCAAAGCTCTCTTCTGGAAGCGAAGCTTATTCGTAAAGGCCGGTGGATTGAGTAACGCCGAGTATGCATCTTCCTCCAACATTCGGATCAAGGCCCCCAATGGTTACTGTTATTCATGTGCGGCTGCTTATCGTTGCATTGATCGCAGGGCTCTGTTCTCAGTCACCGGCAGCTGACATTCCGCCGACAACAATCACGGTGACCATCGATCGCGGCCAGGACATCGGCCAGTCCTTTGGATCGTTGTTTGAGGTCGCCAGTGAGGATGGAGAGCTGGTGATCGGGGCGGGGTTTCAGAACCTGTACAACACGGCGTATCGAGCCGATCGCCACGCGGTGGAGTTCTTCATCCGACCGACCAGCGGCGAGCGGAAGCTGGAGCAGACCACCCTGCCCCGTCCGAATGATTTGTGCGGGACCTACCTCTACTCGCGGGATGGCGTCGTCCACTCGACGTATGGCGGAAATTGCGTCTGGCATCCGGAGTCGATGACCTGGCGTGAGGAGCCTGCCATCGGTGGCACCGAGGAGACGATGCGAGTCGGTCGCGGCGTGCTGGCCTTTGGCAACAGCTCCGTTACATACGATGGTCAGACGATTCTCGCACCGCCCGAACAGGGGGACTACCGGCTCTTCTACTACGCGGATGGCTATCTGTGCTTCTATCACGTCAACCGCAAGGAGGGGGCTTACCAACCCTACTCAAATGACGCGGACGGATTCAGCAAGCTCTATGCCTGCCCCTGGACACCGGGCGAACCGAAGGTCGATCTGTCGCGGGCGATCGTCCTCACCTTGCCGGTCGTGGGCGAAACAACGTTCGCCTGGGGACAGCTGGGGGACCAGATCGTCACGGGCTCGAACATCGGCGGGTTCTACGTCTTCAAGGACGGGGCATGGAAGATCCTGCTCCAACCGAACATCGCAGTCAGCTATCAGCTCTACTCCACGATGGCGTTCCATGATCGACTGCTGATGGGGCAATACCCGACTGGGCGACTGTTTGAGTATGACGGAGAGAAGATCATCGATCGGGTGGGTTGGCCTCCGAAACTCGACGGGGTGTCAGCCAGTGCACGCGAGGCCCAGACCACAGTGATCTACGGCGGCGACATGTTCGTGGGCGTCTGGCCGTGGGGCGAGCTGTGGCGATACAACCCCGACAGCGACAAATGGACCTTCACGCAGCGAATGTTCAACCACCCTGCCCTGACCGACAAGGTGGTCCACCCCTATGAGGAAGAGAACCGCGGGAACCCCGT
>CANJZR010000044.1 GCA_947479075.1 Planctomycetaceae bacterium | reverse complement strand
TCTGCTGAAGCACTTCGTTCCCGATGCAGAAGGGCTCGCCAGCTTCCCGGCTCCTGATCGCCTCTCGCTCCACACACTGTCGCTGTATCACCGCAGCGATTCCGAGATCGACGGGGCCACCAAGCTGTTGCTGAAGACAGCCACGGGGATGCTGATTGAGTCGGTGATCCTGCGAGTCGCTTCGGGGCGGACGGCGTTGTGTGTTTCGAGCCAGGTCGGGTGTGCGGCAGCGTGTGATTTTTGTGCGACAGGAAAAATGGGAATCGCCCGGAACCTGTCATCCGCAGAGATCCTCGATCAGCTCCTGATCGCGGGGCAGCTACTCGCCAGCGAAGGTCGCAAGATCCGCAACATTGTCTTCATGGGGATGGGCGAACCGTTTCATAATGAAGAGAATCTCTACACGACGATCGAGTCGCTGACCGCTCCGGATCTGTTTCATCATCCGCCGACGAAGTTGCTGGTCTCCTCGGTCGGAGTCGCCGATGCGATGGTGCGGTGTGTCCGCCGCTTCCCGACGGTAAATCTGGCTCTCAGTTTGCACAGTGTCCGGCAGGAGGTCCGCGAACAGCTGATCCCGTTGGCACGAACCTATCCGCTGGACCAGTTGCGGGAGGCGGTCCGCGAGGTCAACGCCCTGACCCGTTCGCCGGTCATGATCGAGTATCTGATGCTGGCGGGTCGTAATGATTCACTCGATGATGCGCGCGAGTTAAGTGACTGGGTGAGTGGACTGCGGGTCCATGTGAATCTGATTCCCTATAACCCGATTGACGAGTCGCCGCATCTGGTCGGCAGTGACAAGCCCACTCGCGAGGCGTTCTCATCCCAGCTCAAAGCTGCGGGGATCGATACCACACTGCGTTATTCGCTCGGTCAGGATATCGCTGCCGCCTGCGGACAACTGGTTCGGCATGAGAACCGCAAGCGGGCGATGGGCAGCTCGGAATCGTCCCGGCCTTGAGATCGCAGGTGAAGTTCGTGATCCTGCACGAGCGGGGAGCCGTGTGGCGAGACTGCTTACCAACCCGAAGCGTCAGCGAGGGCGAGGGGAAGGTCAGTGTGACATCGCATAGACTCCGAAACAGCTGCGGCCGAGCGACCGACGAGAAGCATGAAGACTCGGCACTCCTGCATTCGCCCTCGCTGACGCTTCGAGTTAGTGAGAAACGCGAGTTCATCTGGTCGCTGTAAGATCGAACCAAAGAGAGCAAAAGGGGACCGTAGCATGCGTTTACGAATGATGGTTTGGGGATTACTGGTTCTCCTGGGGGCAACCTCGGTGCGAGGGGATGACCTCAAGTCCTGGCTCGATACGAATGTCGCTGATCTGGTCGAGGTCTACAAACATTTTCACACGCATCCGGAACTCTCCAATCAGGAAGAGCAGACCGCTGCCCGATTGGCAGAGGAACTAAAGAAAGCCGGATTTGAGGTCACGAAGAAGGTGGGTGGCCACGGTGTGGTGGCTCTCCTGAAGAACGGAGATGGCCCGACGGTCATGTTCCGCTGCGATCTCGATGCGCTTCCCGTAACTGAAGAGACCGGCCTCCCCTATGCGTCGAAAGTCACGACCAAGAACGCCGAAGGAGCGACCGTGGGGATCATGCATGCCTGTGGGCATGACATCCATCTGACCAATCTGATCGCACTGGCCCGCTACTCGGCATCGCATCGTGACCAGTGGCAGGGAACATTGATGCTGATCGGGCAGCCCGCTGAGGAACTGGTCGACGGGGCTGTCGGGATGCTGCGTGATGGCCTCTACACTCGATTCCCCAAGCCGCAGTTCGCGCTCGCCCTGCATGTTGATGCCGAGCTGGCTGCGGGTAAGGTCGGCTACCGGGCCGGGTATTCGATGGCCAACTCTGACTCATGTGACATCATCATGAAGGGGCGTGGCGGGCACGGATCAAAGCCCGACGCATGCATCGATCCCATCCTGCAGGCTGCCCAACTGATCGTCGACCTGCAATCGATCGTCAGTCGTGAGATCACGCCTCTGCAGCCTGCGGTCGTGACTGTCGGTGCAATTCGAGGCGGCACCAAGCACAACATCATTCCCGATTCCTGCCACTTGAAGCTGACGCTCCGCAGCTACACACCCGAGGTGCGGAAGCATCTGCAGGATGCAGTGAGGCGGAAGGCCAAGGCGGTGGCGGCCAGTTATCGGGCTCCGGAACCGGAGGTCACGTTTGACATTGGAACCTCTGCGGTGTTCAACGACGAGGGGCTGGTCAACCGCGTGGTCGGTGGATTCGTCACTGAACTGGGGTCCGACAACGTGGTTCCTGCCGAGCGAGTGATGGGAGCCGAGGACTTCGGCGAATTCGCAGCGGGCGGAGTTCCGATTTTCATGTTCCGTCTGGGCACGATTCCCCAGGCCAAACTTGACGAGTATCGCAAGTCGGAGGTCGCCCCCCCGTCACTGCACTCGTCGAAGTACTTCCCGGATCCCGAGCCGACTTTGCGGACGGGATTGCGGGCCAGTTTCGCGGCGATTCGCGATTTGATGCCGAAGCGGTAGTTGTGAGGCTGCGGACCTTCAGATCCTTACCGGTCTCGTTTCTGGTTATAGACCTCGAGCAGGATCTCGTCGACCGCCTTGAATTTGCCCTTGGACTTCATGACCTTCTCGATCTGGTCACGAGCGTCGGTCGCGGAGTGGCCGAGGGCGATCAGAGCTTCGAGGGCATCGGCCATCACGGTCGATTGCGGTTCGCTGGAATCGGGGAGATCGCGGGCAATCAGCAGCGCGAACTTGGCCATTTTACGCCGCAGCTTGGCAACGATTCGCTCGGCCATCGCCGGGCCGATGCCGGGGAGTGCGGAGAGTGTTTTGACATCCTGCTCTTCGATGGCCACTGCGACATCGCTGACCGGGCGGACCATGGCGTTCAGAGCTTTCTTGACGCCGATTCCGTCGACCGAGCAGATCATGTCGAAGAATTCCTTCTCGACGTCAGACATGAATCCGATCATGCGCGGTACCAGACGACCCTTCTGCGGGTTACCGTCGAGGTACTCGATGGTGCGGAGGGTGATCTCCTTGCCGATCTGAGATTGCAGCTGTCTCCGGACAAAGTCAGGGACGCCGACCTCGTACTCGAACGCTCCCACTTCGATCCCGGCGTCGACGCCGTTGAGGGAGACCAGTTTACCCGTAATTCGCGTGATCATCGGACATCCGTGCACAGAGAGAAGCGGGCAACTCACTATCGCCCGGTCGCAGTGTAAGCCGTTCGCCACAAGCTGTCAGCAGAGAACGTCGGCTCGCCCTCTCGGGGGCCTGACAAATGAGAAACGCCTCGCTTTGCGGCGAGGCGTTTCGTGTTTCAGCAATGGAGTCGCGAAGGACTACTTCGCATCCCACCACCAGCGTCCTTCGGGGAGGGCGGGCTTGGTGGCTGTGGTCGACTCTTTCTGCAGCGACTCATCGGTCACGACAGCGGCGACATCGGCTCGCACACCACCGGCCACCTGGACCACAACGTCTTTTCCCTTGTAGACCCGGTGATTCACGACCGTGTCGACTGTCTTAGGGACGTTGTAGCTGGCGACTCGATACGTGCCGTTTGGCGAGAAGGCACCACGGTTCCAGTGAGCCTTGCCGTCGAGGTCTTCGCGATCGATCAGAGCAGCCACCAGAGCGAGGTCGAAGACCGACTGCAGGTCGGCGAAGACTGGATCCTTGGCGGCCAGCTCGCTGTAGTGCTCAGTGAAGTTCTTGGCGAACATGTCGTTGATCGGCTCCGCCTTGCCGGTGTGAACTCGCTCACCAGATTCTTTCAGGTGCTCGTTCTCCGACTTGCACTGGACTGACGAGCCAGCGATCTCGAAGGCAGTCCGGTCAGGGCTGTGCAGGACGGCGTCATACTTCATCGAGAGCCACCAGCGCAGAGCCTCCACGCTGCTCGATGCGAACTCGGGATGCTTCTGGGTCAGCTCGAAGTAGTCGGGCACATTCGATCCGCCTTCGAGCTTGCCGATCCCGATCAACTTCATCTTATAGTCGGCTTCGAGGATCACGCGAGCGACGTGTGAATTGCTCGGAACACCGTAAATCGAAATGTCCTGGCGGCCGAGCTTGTTGCCGAGCTTGCTGGCCCAACTCTTGGCTCCACCAGCGGGCAGCGGTCCGGCGTTCTGCGATTCGGTCACGAACTGCTTGACGGCCTTCAGTCCTTCCGGACGAGGATCGATCGAGCAACCGAACATCTGGCGGGCACCGGGCGAGAAGGTCCGCAGCACAGTCACGAGATCGTCGAGCTGCAACGCGGGCTTGCCGGAAGCGGAGCCGACAGCCACGCCGTTGGCGTCATACTTCCACCCTTCGGCGGGACCAGCGATGACGATCTCGTTCGATTCAGGATAGACGAAGACGTATTTGATCTGTGACAGACCGGCGAGCTTCTTCATCGACTCGACGACCGGCTCACCAGCAGCAACGCGGCGGCTGACTTCCGCTTCGAGGCGTGTCAGCGAGACCATACGCAGGTCCGACTGGCGGCTCATGTCCTCATTGATGTCGGCGGTGCGGGCCTGTACCCCCAGTGCAGCCAAACGACCGGTCTGTTCTTCTTTGCTCAGACGGTAGAGGACGCCATTGGGGTCGACTCGAACACCGGCCTCGAACTGGCTGATCGTTCCGGTCCCGGGTTCATCGATATCCCAGGGGCCTTCGGTTTCCTGCTGAATCAGGTCGATCAGTGGCTGGAAGTCGGCCATCGACCCCCCGCCCAGCTGGGCCTTTTCGGTCGTGGCCTGGCGGCGGTCGGTCATGCGTCCCAGTGTTCGGCGGGCGGAACTGGTTTCGCCGGACGCTGCTTGAGCCTGGGCAATCTGTTTCAAGACGACATCGCGGTCGGCGTTGTTCTCGATGGCCTGGGCGAGATTCAGGGCAGGGCCAAACTCGCCTGCGGTCAGGTGGGCTTGGATCTGCTCGTCCACCTTGTCGGCAGCGAACAGGTCACCACAGGTCCACGCCGTTGAGGCCGACACAACTCCCAGAGCAAGCCAGTGACTCACCGACCGGACCGAGTTTCGTCCCAACATAATCTGTACTCCAGGAAGCCGACCGGATGAGGGATCCGTGTTGAAAGCTGCCGTCTGATCGGATGACCAATGCGAGAATGCCTGCGTCCCGGTGAGCGGGAGTCAGACTCAATGACTCAACAACGCGACCTCATCGCGCACAAAGCCACTTCTCTTAGGATCGTCGTCCTGCTGTTGGCCGTCAAGAATTTTCTGCCGAAAGGTGGTCCGACGGAACGGTTTCGTGCCGGATGTCGAAAGATTGGGCACAGCCGATACAATTCGGTCACCAGCGTGGTCGGGGGCTGCTCCTCCCGCTTTCTGGCTCGCAGGACGACTTGCACCGGTTATAGCGGTTATGGCTTCCCGATGGCTGGATCGTTGTCGTCCTGCCTGCAGCTGGTCCTGGTGTCCCGCAAGATTTTACTCCTCTTTCGACCACTCCGATGCCCGAATTGCCCGAAGTCGAAACGATGGTCCGCGGGATTCGCTCTGCGGTCGAGGGGCAGACAATCACGGCATTTGAGGCGTGTCCCTGCGCGTGCCGTCCGCTGACGATTCGACCGAGTCTCCCGACAATCGCCCGTCAGGTCAGCGGGCAAAAGATCGTCGAGGTCACCCGCCGGGCGAAACGTGTTGTGCTGCGTCTGGAGTCGGGGGCGGCCTTCGTGATCGAACCGCGGATGACCGGGTTAATGCTGCTCGCCGATCCGCCTGATCCAGAGCATCTGCGACTCGTCTGGAAGCTGGGGAAGGGAGCACACGCCCGGGCGCTCTGGTTCTGGGACCGTCGCGGACTGGGGACAGTGTCACTGTTCAGCCCCGACGAAGTCGAGCAGCTTTTCGGGCATGATTACCTGGGCCCCGATGCTCTCGTGGCGACGGCGAGTCACTGGCAGGCGGTCTGTCGGGCGACCAGTCGACCGATCAAAGTGTTGTTGCTCGATCAGACAAAAGTGGCAGGAATCGGGAACCTGTATGCCAGTGAGATTCTGCATCTGTGCCGGATTCATCCCGAGACGCCCGCGGATAGGCTGCGTCCCGGACAAGTGGACTTGCTCACCCAGCACACGCTCGAAGTACTGCAGACGGCCATTCAATATGAGGGCTCGACGCTCGGCGACGGGACTTACCGCAATGCTCTGAACCAATCGGGCGGCTATCAGAACGCCCACCGCGTCTACGCCCGCGAAGGGGAGCAATGTCCCAGTTGTGGTCGCGGGGTAATCCTTCGCATTGTGCAGTCTCAGCGTTCGACGTTTTACTGCCCTCAATGTCAGAAGAAACAGCGTTGAGCGAACGCAACACGTCACAAGAAATCAAGCCGAGGACCAGATTTCCATTCCCAGTTGTGAGGAAATCGGCGTTGATTTCGGGCATCATGCAGGCAGGACCATCACAACAGTACGTGCGTTATGAGTAATCTTCGACTCCAGGAAGACTTACGATTGTCTCTGGTTGCGTGCGGGGGAGAATTTAGCACTTCATGATTGGCAGTTCAGAAAACGGGCATTAAGAAACTGACCTGATCGGATCGTACTGCGGCGGAGGACGTTAACATGCCACCACGCTTTTTTATGGTGTTTGTCACTGCGCTGGTATTTACGGCTCCGTATTCAGTGGGACCGAATACGAAGAGCAAGCAGAGTTTTACAATCCACGTACCCCCTCGGATCTCGATTACAGCCCCATCCGCCGGTGCGGAAGCTGAGCTGCTGCCGGGCCAGACGCAGGTCGAGGTCGCCCCGCAGGCATGGAGCATTGCCGCCAACAGTCGTTCGGGAGCGACTGTCCAGTTCACCACGGAGCAAAGCTTCCATCTTGCGAGCAACGACGCGATTCGACGAGACGCCGAGCTGAAGGTGGCGATACTGAATCAAAACACCCCGCTGGTCTGGGAGGTGACACAAGCCCAGGCCACTACCGCTTATCAGGCCGGGCAGGAAGCAGCTACGGTTCAGGTTCGTTCCAGTCGACCAGGCTCAGCTGTCATCGGGCTGACGGTTGGGTTTCTCGACGGAGATTCGACTTCGACACCCCCAGGTGATTACGTGACAACCGTCGTGGGGACGATTACAGCCAATTGAACTGTATCCGTGGTCGCACTCAGGCGGCGAGAAACCCTTCGTCGCGATCATTTTTCCACCGGCTTACGACTCTGACGAAAATCGTAAGCGTATTGCGTGTCCTGCGGATCTTGTTTTCTAGATAGAGTTTGTGTTGAATCTTGTTCGTTTGGCAGGCCGGGTATGGCAATTGCATCCTCAGGAATAGATCGCAACGCTTTCGTTTTCTGGAGAACCCTCTGTGACCTTGCCTCTCGTTCGCCGTCGTGGTTTCACTCTGATCGAGTTACTGGTTGTTATCGCGATTATTGCTGTGCTGATTGCCTTGCTGCTCCCTGCCGTGCAGCAGGCCCGTGAAGCTGCTCGTCGATCTCGCTGCAAGAACAATCTCAAGCAAATCGGACTGGCGATCCACAACTACGAGTCGACGTTCAGCCGGCTTCCCCCCAGCATGGCGATCAATCCTGCTGTGACCAGCAACAGCTCATGGTCAGTGCATGGACGGATCAGTCCTTATCTGGATCAGGTGAATCTGTTCAATCAGATTGATCTCCAGAAGGGGTGGTCGGATCCCGTGAATGCCCCCATCGTTTCGGGTTTCCGGGTTCCGGTCTATGTCTGTCCTTCCGATCCGAAGACCGATCTCCCGCGGACTGCTTCGGGGGTGAACCTGTACTGTACAAATTACGGGTTTAACTTCGGGACCTGGTTCTACTTCGATCCGGCGAACGGCAAGGGGGGGGATGGACTGTTCTACCCGAACTCTTCCATCACGTTCGGGAGTCTTACCGACGGGACCAGCAACACGCTGCTGGCCTCGGAAGTGAAATCGTGGCAGGCCTACACGCGGAATGCACCTCCGCCGTCGACCAATGTTCCAGGTTCACTGGCCGAGGTGGTTGCCGCAGTCGATGTTGGCATCAAGGACCGGATTCAGCCTGCGACCCAGGACGGAACCGGCCACACCGAATGGGCCAACGGCCACGGCCACCACAGCGGTTTCACGACGACCATGGGGCCGAACACCAAGGTTCTGTGGACCTATTCGGGAGTGACTTACGATGCCGACTTTGCCTCACGACAGGAAGGCTCGAACACCACACTGGCGAGCTATGGGGCAATCACATCCCGCAGCTATCACACCGGGATCGTCCACTCATTGCTGGCCGATGGAGCTGTCCGTTCCGTCAGCGAGAATATCGATCTGATCCTCTGGCGATCGCTGGGAACGCGATCGGGGGGCGAAGTGGTGGGCGAGTTCTAGGTAGCCGGGTTCGCGATATCACTGACATGCCAGAATGGAACAGGCCGGAATGCCTGTTCCATTCTGGCGTTTGGTGGGACAGACATTCTTGATTGTCCTGTGGATATTCTTAGCGGCGAAGGGACAAGTTTCACCTGATGGCCTGGCTCAGAGCCTGAATACAGCGGGATGAGTGCGGTCCTGCTGCCAGGCAACGAAACATCCGGGATTGCTCTCCCGTAACATCGATCTCAATTCGCAAGTGATCTTTCGGGAGCAAATCTCCGATCCGGTCGGCCCACTCAATCAGGCAGATGCCGTCTCCATTCAAGAGTTCCCCGCCCCCCATGTCGAGGAACTCCTCGGAGTCTTTCAGTCGATAGGCATCAACGTGATAGACCGGAAGCCGTCCGTCGTATTCATGGATCAGCGTGAAGGTCGGGCTGACGACGAAGGAGTTTTTGCACCCCAGCTCGGCAGCGATCGATTGCACGAGCCGAGTCTTGCCGGCTCCCAGCTGTCCCTGGAGCGAGATGACATCGCTGGGGGACAACACTCGGGCCAGTTCCCGTCCGAATCGCTGCGTATCGCGTTCCGAGGACGAGGCGAACCGGTACTCGCTGTCGGGAGTCGTCATGGTTGCTTGGGAGCTTGCTCAAATTCGGTGCGAAGTTTTTCGACCCGTGTGCGATTGGCACCGAGGTCGGAGCGTCCCACCCGCGAGGCGGATCGCACGTGGATCACTGCGGGGGTCAGCCGAAACTCCACATCGTCCACATATCGCATGAGTGGCGTGACGAACTCAGCTCGCAGATAGTCGTTCTCGCGCGTGATGATCCGGGCGTTGGGAGTCGCTTCGATCACGGCGATCAGTCGCGTCCAAGCGGCATCCGGCGGCCCGGAGAAGCGTAACGGCTCAATCGCGTGCCCGTCGGATTCTCCCTCGCTGCACACGCAGTTCGGTGATGCAGGGCAACGTCGCAGCTGGCCGTCGAGCAGCCCGAGTTCAGGGCGCCGCCAGGAGGGCAACGCCAGTACCGCCCAGCCGATCGGAATCAGTAACAGTATCAGCCACCACATTCGACGACCTCGACGAGGAGACTCAACCATGGGGCCTCATTCTACTCAGAGTGTGAGCCTGTCCCGAATCTGAGTTGACCTCGCGAAGCAGGACGCGATGCCAGCTCAGTGTACGACCGTTCCGATCGTCTCGCCCGCGACAGCCCGTTGAATGTTGCCTTCTTTGCGGTAGTTGAAGACCAGAATCGGAACTTTGCTCTCCATGCAATGCAGAATCGCTGTCGGGTCCATGACCTGCAATCCCTGACGCAGGAAGTCCTGGTAGGTGATCTCGGAATACCGGACCGCGTGCGGGTTCTTCTCCGGGTCTTCCGAATAGATGCCATCCACCTTGGTGGCTTTCAGCAGCACATCGGCTTCGATCTCTCGTGCCCGAAGTGCAGCTGCGGTGTCGGTGGTGACGAACGGGCTACCGGTTCCGCCCGCGAGGATCACCACGCGACCCTTTTCCAGGTGGCGGATGCAGCGGCGACGGATGAATGGTTCGGCGACGACCTCCATGCGAATGGCGGTCTGCAGGCGGGTCGGGACGCCTTCGTACTCCAACGCATCCTGCAGGGCCAGACCGTTGATACAGGTCGCCAGCATCCCCATATAGTGGGCGGTGGACTGCTGGATGGCCCCGCTATTGGCGGAGAACTGCTTCCCTCGCAGGATGTTGCCACCTCCCGTGACGATCGCGACCTGCACGCCCGCTTCCACCAGTTTCTTGATCTGTCTGGAAATGTCGGTGACCTCGGGCATGGAGATGCCCCCTTCGCGGTTCCGGCAGAAACTCTCTCCGCTGAGCTTGAGGATGACACGACGGTAAGCGGGCTGAAACGACATAGGACTCCGTCCTTGATCCGGATCTGAAAGTTCCACCGAGGCGAGGAATCGATATTCTCGGTGGGAGGACGCGCGGAGCATAACAGTTGCCCCGGCTGGTGAAAACTTCGGGGCTACGCCCAGGACTGGTCCAGTCACCGGAGCGCGAGATCCTTCCGCCATGGCCGGTGTGTCGCCAGCCAGATGTGAATCTCATGTGGTGGGCCTTCGCAGGAACCCCGCAGACCCGATCGCACGAAAAGTCCCCTCAATCGGCCTGTCGGGAACCACCGCAGCGGCTTGTTGCCGTTACTCGCCCTACATTCATCACCGTGAACGCTCTCCAGCGGCAGCTATTGCCGTCCTTGATACAAGAGCTTCAGACCTTCGGCAGGAATTGCTGATGTAGTGTCCTGACTAGGATCGCAACATCCTGGTCAGCAACGTCTCCAGGATGACAGTGGGTCCCCCTGGACGATTCGGATTGCGGCTGTTCCCTGCGGCCGCAAAGAAGTGACAGGAGTATTCCATGCGTAAGGTGATCATTCTCGGATTGGTGGCTCTGTTCGTCGTGGCTTGCCAGGTTCCTTCGGAAGCTGCTGGTCGGATTCGCTCAGGTCGGCTGTTAAACGGCAACCGTCCCAGCGTGTTCACCCGGATCATGGAACTCGAACGGGCGAAGAACCAGTGGCTGTTTGGCCGCTAGTTTTTGCATGTCACGACCGACTCAGATCTTGATCTGATGTCCGCGAAACGGGGGTCTCCAGACCCCCGTTTTTGCTTTTGGTATGAGGTTTGGCGAGCTTTGAACCGGGGAGCAGTTGTGGGTGGAGTCGCTGACCTCCATTCGGTTCCTCGCGTATACGTCTTCAGAATGTCTTGGCATGAATTGCCACCGGCAAGCACCGGGACGTAAAGTGGCACGAGCATCGTATTCCGTTGGATGCGATCCCTTGGCATCGTCACGTCTCCCTGATGAGACCTCGCGCTGGTACTCCCTGATGAAAAATGCTGTTGGAACAACCGTCATCTCTCATGGGCAAATTGTTGATGGCACGGGAGCCGCTCCGATCCCGCACGGGACGGTCGTCATTCAGGACGGTCGGTTGACCTATGTCGGGCCTGAAGTGGGAGCCCCGGCGGTTCCTCCTGATGCGAAGCGAATCGATTCCCGTGGTGGAACGATCATGCCCGGGCTGATTGAAGCCCACTTCCACCCGACCTATTTCAATGTGGCCGCATTGGAAGACCTCGATATCAAGTACCCCGTGGAGTACGTCACCATTCTGGCGGCCTGTAACGCGAAGCTGGCTCTGGAGTGTGGATACACCGCAGCCCGCAGTGGTGGCTCGCTGTTCAATATCGATGTGTGGCTCAAAAAGGCCATCGAGAAGGACCTCGTTCCCGGTCCACGCATGGCGAGCAGTGGACGCGAGATCTGCGGCGTCGGCGGCCTGATGGACTGGAACCCGGACTACCGCAAGATTGGTATGGAGGGGCTGGTCCTGCTGGTCAATGGGCCCGATGAGGCTCGGTCCGCTGTCCGCAAACTGGTCAAAGACGGGATCGAATGGGTCAAAACCTATCCCACGGGAGACGCAGCTGCGCCGGATGCGAACGACCATCACACGTTGTGCATGACTTTTGAAGAGATGCACGCGGTGGTTGCGACAGCTCATAACCACAACTTGAAAGTCACCGGTCACTGCCGCGCGACCGAGGGGATCAAGAACGCCTTGCGGGCTGGGTACGATGCCATTGAGCACGGGACCTTCATGGATGACGAAGCGATGGACCTGCTGCTGGCCCGCGATGTGCCGGTGGTTCCAGCTCTGTACTTTGAACTGGCCAGCATTGAGAAGGGGCCCGAGTTCGGCCTGGGCCAGAAAGTGATTGACGGACACCAGGAAACCCTGGATGGCGGAGCGGAGTCGGCTCGCCGAATCCTCAAAGAGGGGGGGCGACTCGGTATGGGAGGCGACTACGGCTTCGCGTGGAACCCGCACGGCGATTACGCCAGAGAGCTGTCATTCTTCGTCAATTACGTCGGTTTTACTCCGCTGCAGACGATCATGTGTGCCACAAAGACCGGTGCGGAGATCCTCTGTCGTAGCCACGAGATCGGGACTCTGGAAGTCGGTAAGCTGGCGGATGTGCTGATCGTCGATGGCGATGTGGTGAAGGATATCACCCTGCTGGAGAAGCGGGACCGCTTCATCGGAGTGATGCAGGGCGGGATCATCAAGGCCGGTCAACTGGCTTGAGCAGCAGCGCGCGATAGGCACTGGTCCCCAGTTGATTGTTCATCAGGCAGGGAGTCTGGCGATGTCTGACCATACGTCTGATTCTCAATCTGAACAAATCGCCTCAGGTTCGACCAGACCGAAGCGTCAGTCGCAACTCCCCTCTCCTGAGTCAG
>CANJZR010000043.1 GCA_947479075.1 Planctomycetaceae bacterium | reverse complement strand
TGGGCGGCGTTGAGTCGCTGGTGGAGTACCCCGAAACCATGTCCCATGCATCCATGACCCAGGAGGCCCGTCGCGCTGCGGGCATCACCGAAAAGACGATCCGGGTGTCGATCGGCATCGAGCATCCGGACGATCTGGTCGAGGGTCTCCAGCACGCATTGTCTTTTGCGTAGCAGCGAGCAGAAATGGCCTCCTCCCACTCGATCTTCGTTTACGGCACACTGAAACGTGGCCTGTGTCGGGCTCACTTTCTGGCCGGACAACACTTCTGGGGCGAGGCCCGCACGCTGCCCCGGTACCGCATGTACAACTGCGGGACCTATCCGGGGTTGAAACGTTGTGCCGATGACGGGCTCTCGATCATCGGTGAGCTGTGGCAGGTCGACGACGAATGCCTCGCCCGGCTCGATCGGGAAGAGGGAGTCGCCGAGGGGCTCTATGTCCGCCGCACGATCGAGTTGGAGCCCCCCGCATCCCAGTCACTACCCGGCAGTCCGATTGAAGCCTACTTCTACGTTCCAGGTATCGCCGGTTACCCGGACTGCGGCGATTGCTGGAGTTGATTGTCACCACAAAGTCTTAGTGGTTCAAAGCGCTCCATGGTCGCTGACCGCTCCGCGATCAGCGACATTCCGTGACCTGTCGTAGCCACTCTTCAAACTCCGGCTGTCGCGAATTCCACAGCCTGCTATTCTACGGGCTGGTCTTAGGAACTCTTGAACGTCGGTGGAACCGTCATGTCAGAAGCTGCGTCGAACCCTTCAGAACGTCCCCTCGATTTTGTCCGACAGATTGTGGCAGATGATGTCGCTGCGGGGAAAAACGGGGGCCGGGTCCAGACGCGATTTCCACCCGAGCCGAATGGGTACCTGCACATCGGGCATGCCAAGTCGATCTGTTTGAACTTTGGATTGGCCAAAGAATTCGGCGGCAAGTGCAACCTGCGTTTCGATGACACGAACCCGACCACCGAAGAGACCGAATACGTCGAGTCGATCCAGAACGATGTCCGCTGGCTCGGCTTCCAGTGGGACGGGCTCTTTTACGCTAGCGACTACTTCGAGCAGCTGTACCTGTGGGCCGAGAAGCTGATTGAGCTCGGCCTGGCCTACGTTGACAGCCAGTCGAGCGAGGCGATCAGCCAGCAACGTGGCACCCCCAGCGTGCCCGGGACCAACAGCCCATTCCGCGATCGCTCCGTGGCGGAGAACCTCGACCTCTTCCGCCGCATGAAGGCGGGGGAGTTCCCCGACGGTACGCACGTGCTGCGGGCCAAGATCGACATGGCGTCGCCGAACTTCCTGCTCCGCGATCCGCTGCTGTACCGGATCAAGCACGCTCATCACCACCGGACGGGCAACACGTGGTGCATCTATCCGATGTACGACTACGCCCACGGCCAGAGCGACTCGATCGAGCAGGTCACCCACTCGATCTGCACGCTCGAGTTCGATGCCCACCGGCCGCTCTACGACTGGTGCATCGAGAAGCTGGGCATCTTCCCCTCGCGTCAATACGAATTCGCCCGGTTGAACCTGACCTACACCGTGATGAGCAAGCGTAAGCTCCTCGAACTGGTGCAAGGGAAGTTTGTCTCCAGCTGGGACGATCCGCGGATGCCGACGCTGTGCGGATTGCGTCGTCGTGGGTACACCCCCGAGGCGTTGCGGGCGTTCTGTGGGGAGATCGGCGTGACGAAGTTCAACGGCCTGACCGATATGGTCGTGCTGGAGAACTCGCTGCGGCACGACCTGAACAAGCGGGCCGAGCGGCGTATGGCCGTGCTGCGCCCGATCAAGGTCGTCATCGAGAACTACGATCCCGACCTGACAGAGCAGCTGACCGCCGTCAACAATCCTGAGGATGAATCTGCCGGCACACGCGAGGTGCCGTTCTCACGCGAGATCTACATTGAGCGGGACGATTTTATGGAGAACCCTCCGAAGGGGTTCTTCCGCCTGAGCCCCGGTCGTGAAGTGCGGCTCCGCTGGGCCTACTTCATCACCTGTACCGGTGTCGTCAAAGATGAGGCGGGGAACATCACCGAGATCCGTGCGACCTACGACCCAGCCACCCGCGGCGGGGACGCCCCCGATGGCCGCAAAGTGAAGGCCACGATCCACTGGGTCTCGGCGAATCACTCGATCCCCGCCGAGGTCCGGCTGTATGACCACCTCTGCAAGATCGAAGACCTGAACCAGGTCCCCGAGAACGAGGACTGGAAGAGCTACCTGAACCCCGCCTCAATCGATGTCGTGACCGCAGCCCAGCTGGAGCCCTCGCTGTCCGCCTTCGCAGACGGCCGCCCCGTCCAGTTCGAACGCCTCGGTTACTTCATCTCCGACAGCCGGGATTCCCAACCCGGAAGCTTGGTCTTTAATCGCAGCGTGACGCTGAAGGATGCCTGGACCAAGGCTCAGAAGAAGTAAGCCGAATGGGGGCAGCTTCTTCGGGTGTCACTGATGTCATGTCCAGCAGTGACACCCGG
The DNA here is from genome assembly GCA_947479075.1 of Planctomycetaceae bacterium. Taxonomy (GTDB): domain Bacteria; phylum Planctomycetota; class Planctomycetia; order Planctomycetales; family Planctomycetaceae; genus TH-plancto1. Next base: position 10,243 of record CANJZR010000043.1, on the reverse strand, counting down.
CGGAACATTGATCCTACTTCGCCGCTTCAATTGGAGATAAGTCGACCCCCTTGAGTTTGGCGTTATTCAGTGCCTCACCTGCGACTTTACCACAGAGGAGCAACGGGCTCATTTCATCATCGCTGCCGAATTCAATATCCGTACGAACAAATTCAGAATCGCCGATCGTTTCGCCAGCACAGAGAAACACGGGAGTGGCCCCAACCACAGACTCATAGCGATGACACTCTGTGCAGGCATTAATAAAACGAGTACTCCTTCGCACTGCATCAAATCTAACACTCCTAGTTGGCCGTATCGCGTAAAACTCGTTGTCGTCGGGTAACTGAGTAAAGACAAGACCGACCAATCCAGATGACTCATACATCAATTTGAAGCGATTCGACACGATTGTGATGCCATCGTAAGTTGAGCCAATGTCGTTCCTTCGTTTCCTCACAACAAGTCCAGCCAGTGACTCATCCCATTTCTTGAGCAGCTTTTCACAAATCTCGCATCGCAAAACGTCTGCCCGACTCACTCCAGATATATTGGGCAAAACTGCTTGATGAATTCTTTGATAATCGGTCAGACAAGGATACTTTCGGAACGCATAAGTATCATTGTCATGCCCGAAGACACAATAACCAATGGCGGGAATTGACATGTGTACTCGATACTCCAAGTGTAGGTGTTTTATTTGCGATCTCGTTCCCAAGCTCTGCTTGGGAACGCCTATCCTCGAAGCTCTGCTTCGACGAGTCAGAGGTGACACTCGTCGTGACAACCAGCCCTGTGTGCCGTTCTGTTGAAGTCGGTCGTTGAGTCGGAGATCCTGTGGCGTAAGGCGAAGCGGAGCTTCGGGGATATTCAGTTCTAAGCTGGAGCTTGGGACGGAGGGGTGGCAATTCCACAGTGTGTCACGCCGATTCACGGCAGGCTCACGCCTGCCGCTCGCTGAAAACTACCGTTGGTAGATCGGCAGATAGCCCTTATTCAGCTGGAGGATCGTCACGTTCAGGGCCGTCACGTAGACCGGGCCGATGGAACCGTCTTCCCAGCCGCCTTGCGGGGTCTGTTCGCGGATCAGCTTTTCCTCAACAAATGCGGAGTACTTCCCCCACTCTTCTGGCTGGCGGTACATCACCTGGGCGTAGTAGTAGTGCATGTAGTGCCAGTGGCCGTAGTCTTGCTGGCTGCCGGGCCAGACGTTCTGCTTGCAGTACTCCATCATCTTTTTGAGGTTCGGGGATTGTTCGGCGTCCCCGGCGTTGAGCAACACAGCGACCGCAGCTGCGGTGATGGGAGGGCGTTCGCCGCCGCCCTGGATGCTGTAGTTCACGCCGTTCGAGGGCCCCATACACTCATAGATGTATTTGCGAGCCCGTTCGATGATCTCGCCCGGGACGACGATGCCCGCGTTGCGGCAGGCCCTCAGCCCCTGCACCTGGGTGATGCAGGTCGACCCTTCGTCGAAGTCCTGGCCGTCTTTGGCCGAGACATAGCCCCAGCCACCACGACTGGTCTGGGCTGCGGCACTGAACTTCACCGCGTTGTCGAGGACCCGTTTGATGCCCTTACGGCGTTCCACGTCCTCCTCTTCCCCATAGATCTGGGAGAGGAAGAGCATCGAGAAACCATGCCCGTACATGTAGTGATAGTCGTCCGGAAAACCGATCAGCCCGTTGGGCTGAGAGGCGTCGAGCAGGTAATCGACGGCCCGGCTGATGTTGCGGGCGTACTTACCCCGGGTGCTGGTGGAACCTTCCGCAGCCATCGCGATCCCGGACAAGGCGGTCATGGCGATGCGATAGTTGCCGCTGCCGACCTCCCAGTACCCTTGCCGTCGCTGTTCACGAGCGAGGTACTCCAGGCCGCGTGAGACGGTCTCTTCGACTTTCTGACGTCCACCAACGGAATCGGCCGGTACCACTCTGCTGGCACCTCCGAAGAGAAGTGCGATCAGAGCGATACCGGCCGTAATTCTGTGGAACATCAAGTGCCGACCTTCCGGGGGGGAAGGATCAGGCCGCAGCTGAGTCCTTCACGAACAGTGCTTTTTCCTTGCGGACGATCTCGGGGGTCACGATGAACCGCTGTCCGGGTTCCTGTTCAGGCAACTCAAACATCAGATCGAACATGACTTCTTCGATGACCGACCGCAGGCCGCGTGCTCCCGTGTCCTTGATCCGGGCGATCCGAGCGATTTCACGCAGAGCAGTGTCTGTGAATTCTAGCTCGGCATTCTCCATTTCAAAGAGCTTTTGATACTGTTTGACCAGAGCATTGCGAGGTTCGGTCAGCACGCGGACCAGATCCGCTTCGTTCAGCTTGTTGAGTGAGCTGAGGAAGGGGAGACGACCGACGAGTTCCGGGATCATACCGTACTCGATCACGTCCTCGACAGTGACATGCTCGAGCAGGTTGCGGCGACGTTCGGCTTCGTCGACGACTTCCTGGCCGAAGCCCATCATCTTCTTGCCCAGACGCTTGCCGATGATCTCTTCCAGACCGACGAACGTTCCTCCACAGATGAAGAGGATGTTGGTCGTGTCGATCTGGATGTACTGCTGCTCGGGATGCTTGCGGCCGCCCTGAGGAGGTACGTTCGAGACGGTGCCTTCGAGCATCTTCAGCAGAGACTGCTGCACGCCTTCGCCCGACACGTCGCGGGTGATCGAGACGTTGTGTCCCGTCTTCCCGATCTTGTCGATTTCGTCGATGAAGATGATGCCGCGCTGGGCCACATCGACATCGAATTCCGAAGCGTGGAGCAGCTTCAGCAGCAGGTTCTCCACGTCTTCACCGACGTAGCCCGCTTCCGTCAGCGTCGTCGCATCACCGATGGCGAACGGCACCTGCAGGAACTTGGCGAGGGTCTTCGCCATGAGTGTCTTGCCGGAACCAGTCGGTCCGATCAGGAGGATGTTCGATTTCTCGACCTCCACTTCGCCCGTGCTGCCCTCTTCCACCAGCGAAAGCCGCTTGTAGTGGTTGTGGACAGCCACCGCGAGACCGCGCTTGGTGCGGGTCTGGCCGATGACGTAGCGGTCGAGGTGCTCGACAATTTCCCGAGGGGTCGGGATCTTGTTGAACAGCTTTTTCGGCTCTCCGCGACGACGACGCTCCTGGTCGAGGATCGAACTGCAAAGATCGATACACTCGCCACAGATGTAGACGTCACTGGGGCCTTCCACGAGCGGGCCCACATCGCGATAGCTCTTTCCGCAGAAAGAACAGTTCGCGTTCTTCTTGCCGGTGGGGGTCTTCTTCGTAGACGTAAAGTCTTTTCCGGAGGACATGGTTTTCCTTCTCAGTTGTCGATCGAATCGTCGGCAAACCTCGTGAAGCTGGAGTGAATGAGGCCCAGGTTCCTGATCTGGGGATCATTCGCTTCGTGACGATGTACGTCCGAGGTCGACTCGAACTGTTCCGCTGCCGCCTCCCTGAATCGGCTTACGGAGAATGATCATCTGCATCGTCATGATACGGAACAGGTGGTGTCAGGTTGTTTGGACCGGCAGTTTTGGCCGGAGTCGCACCCGGTTGTCGAGTGCTATCTCCTGCCAGCAGTTGCTTTTCCAACAACCGACGCTGAATGGATCGGTATTCTTCCGGCGTAAGGACACCCTCCGATTGCGATTCACGCAACTGTCCGAGGAAATTACCCAACTCACCGGTAGGACCCTCATCTTCCAGAAACAGAGAACGAATTTTGAGTGAGATCCATGCCAGAACAACTATCGCAAATGCTACGCCAATACCCCAAATCATGAGGGACATTTTGTCCTGACGGCTTAATTCATTCACAGCTCCAAGCAAATATCGCATGATCCGCCTCGGACTCGACCCGATGACCCCGTTCACTCTTGTATTATTTGTTGAGTGCGCGGACTCCTCAAGGAGTAAATGACAAATTCCGTCGGTAATCTCGTCCCGTAAACTCCGGCCGTTCATGCCGTTCAGGCGATCTTTGCCGTCCGGGACGTGTTGGACTCAAATGCTGATTCAGCAGAATTCGCCTGCTCAAATTGACCAGCCCAGTCCGGTCCAATTTTGCCGGTGGATTCCATCCCGGGAGGCCAGACGGCAGCGTCTGCGAACTCAACCAAACTCCGTTCGAAATTTGCCCGACAGTTGTGGGGACCTTGCGATTGGAGTGAAGCGTGACGAAGAGTCCTGCAGTTCGGGAAAAGCAGGGGAATCACCCCTCGGGTGCGACTGCCCGCCCGGCCAGACTCCCTCCGGGGTGTCCCGGGGGGTGGCCTGAGCTACACTTCTATATAGAGAGAAGTTCTTTCGGTGCCCCTGAGGGGCAACCGAAAACTCGCTCGACCAATTCCCGCCACAGCTTTTCCTCAATCGTCCTGCCATGCCCGCTACTATGCAGCAGATCGAAGCCGCCCTCGAAGCCCTGCGGCTCGGCAAACTCGTCATCGTGCTCGATGCACAGGAGCGGGAGAACGAGGGGGATCTGATCGCAGCTGCGGAGTCGATCACTCCGGAAAGTGTCGACTTTATGCTGCGGCAGGGAGCTGGCGTTCTTTGCGCCCCCCTGACTCAGGATTACGCCCAGCGTCTCCAGCTGACTCCGCTGGTCAACCCCGACTCCAACACCTCGCCGCACCAGACCCCGTTTCTGATCCCGGTCGATCATCGTGATGCCGGAACAGGAGTCAGTGCTCAGAACCGCACTGTCACGCTGCGGGCCTTGGCCGACGGCCAATCGAAATCGGCAGATTTTGTGCGTCCCGGCCACATCAACCCGCTGCTCGCCCGGGAAGGGGGAGTACTGCGCCGAGCTGGCCACACTGAGGCGACCGTGGATCTCCTCAAGATGGCGGGCCTGACGCCGGTGGGCTGCCTGATCGAAATCTGCAGCCGTCACCACTCCGGCATGGCCGACCTTGACGAGCTGCAGGAGATGTCAAAGCAGTATGACATCCCCATCATCTCGATCGCCGACATCATTCAGTTCCGCCGGGTCCGGGAACGCCTCATTCGCCGCGAAGTTGAAGTCGACATGCCGACCGGAGCGTACGGCACGCCGAAATTCATTGCTTACCATGTTGATCATGAAGAGCAGGAGCCTTTGGCGATCGTCTGGGGTGACCTCACCTCGGTCGATGCCCCTTTGGTGCGGATGCACTCCTCCTGTTTCACCGGGGACATCCTCGGATCGCTGCGTTGCGACTGCGGCGAGCAACTGCACATGGCGATCGAAATGATCTGCCGCGAAGGGGCCGGAGCGGTGGTATATCTCCCACAGGAAGGCCGCGGCATCGGTCTGGTCTCCAAGCTCAAGGCGTACCAGCTGCAGGACCAGGGGCTCGACACTGTTGAGGCCAACCACCGGCTCGGTTTCAAGGCCGATCTCCGCGACTATATGGTTGGGCTGCAGATCCTGAAGGACCTCGGACTGACCAAAGTCCGCATCCTGACCAACAATCCCAAAAAGACCGAAGCCTTCGCCAGCTGGCTCGACCTGAAAGTCGTCGAACAAGTCCCGATCGTTGCCCCGCCCCAGCCGCTGAACGAAAAGTACATGGAAGCCAAGCGAGACAAGATGGGACACATCCTGCCGGAGCTGAAGAAGAGGTAGGGGAGGGCCCAGGGCTGAGGGGCCAGGGCCTAGAGCCAGAGACCAGCGGTGGATTCGTCGTTTGGTGGAAATCTCCTCTCCCTCTCCCCCACAACGGATTCATCTCTCGGAGTCGACCCCCGTTGTGGAGGAGAGGGCCGGGGTGAGGGGGGCCAAAATCCCCATCGACAGTCGAGCGTGACGTCGGAGTTGGGAGGCCACTCCAATTCCCAACCCTTCTGACTCGCGATACATTAGTGGTTGTTGATCTTTCCCGAGGGATACTGCGATGCACCCGATTCAAGACCACTTCCTCTCGCACACGCGTCGGCACTTCTTCAACCGGTCGGCGTGCGGATTGGGAGCTGCGGCTCTGGCCAACTGCATGTCGCCGCATCTGTTCGGCGAGGGGACATCATCCGTCCCGCCTGAACTGGCCTCGCTGGGTGCACTTCCTCAGCTGCATCACAAGCCGACCGCCAAGCGGGTGATCTGGCTGTTCATGGCAGATGCTCCCTCCCAGCTGGACCTCTACGACTATAAGCCGAAGCTGGCGGAGTTCTTTGACAAGGATCTGCCGGAGAGTGTCCGCAACGGCCAGAGGATCACCACGATGACTTCGGGGCAGACGCGGTTCCCCTGTGCCCCGTCGATCTTCAAGTTCGCTCAGCATGGCCAGTGTGGATCGTGGGTCAGCGAGTTGCTCCCGCATATTTCCTCGATCGTCGACGACATCACGATCGTGAAGACCGTGAATACCGAGGCCATTAACCACGACCCGGCGATCACCTATATCCAGACGGGCAGCCAGATTCCCGGTCGTCCCAGCATGGGGGCATGGACTTCGTATGGACTCGGCAGTCCGAATAAGGATCTGCCCTCATTCGTCGTACTCGTCTCTCGACTGGGGACGGGAGCGATGCCACAGGCTCTCTTCTCGAGGTTGTGGGGCTCGGGCTTCCTGCCGACGAAGCATCAGGGAGTCGCCCTGCGTTCATCCGGCGACCCGGTGCTGTACCTGACCGACCCAGCTGGGGTCGACAAGTCGACGCGCCGCAAGATGCTCGATGGCCTGGCTGCACTTAATCAGCAACGCTTCGAGGCCATGGGCGATCCCGAAATCACCAGCCGCATCGCGCAGTACGAAATGGCGTACAAGATGCAAACCTCGGTGCCCGAGCTGGTCGACATTTCCAACGAGCCGAAGTCGGTCCTGGAGATGTACGGTCCCGATGTCACGAACCCCGGAACGTTTGCCTACAATTGCCTGCTGGCTCGCCGTCTGGCGGAACGCGGCGTGCCGTTCACTCAAGTCTTCCTCCGTGGCTGGGACCACCACGGCAACCTGCCCGGTAACATTCGTGGCCTGGCTCCACTGGCGGACCAGCCGAGTGCCGCCCTCATCAAGGACCTCAAGCGGCTGGGCATGCTCGACGATACCCTCGTGGTCTGGGGTGGTGAGTTCGGACGCACCGTCTACAGCCAGGGAACGCTGACCCCCGAGAACTACGGACGCGACCACCACCCGCGAAACTTCACAATGTGGATGGCCGGCGGCGGAATCAAACGCGGCCTGACCTACGGCGAGACCGACGACTTCAGCTACAACGTCGTCGAGAACCCCGTCCACATCCACGACCTGAACGCCACCATCCTGCACTGCATGGGCGTCAACCACGAGAAGCTGACCTACAAATTCCAAGGCCGCGACTTCCGGCTGACCGACATCCATGGCAAGGTCGTAAAGGGCATTCTGTCGTAGTCACGGCGGGCCGCTTCAGGTGGTCTGTTCCAGCCGTTGAAAAACGATGGGGTATCGGAGCTCCTCAAACACGCGAAATCCCATTCGCTCGTAGAGTTGGATGGCGGGCAGGTTTCTCTGGTCGACATTTGTGGCAAATCGTTCGATTTGCCTCTCGCGTGCCAGTCGGAAAAGGGCTTTCAATAGCCGCGTTGCCCAGCCTTTTTTGCGGTGGTGTTCCGCCACTCCCAGGTAGTGGATGCGATATCCGGCGAGTTCGTCATCATATTGTTCTGGCGTGGCGACAACGATTCCTTTTGCCTCGCTGTTCGTTTCGGCGACTAAGATGACGGTCTCTTCGTGTGTTCGGTTTTCTATCCAACTCTGAAGAAGACCTTCCGGTCGGCGAAGTGGAATCGACTCCGGAAGGTCGAGTGACTGCGTCAGAGTCATGGCGATCAGATCGCACAACTGGGAGTGGTCTGATTCGACGAAGGCCTGTCGAATCGCGATATCCGGCTGGTCGTCGGGGACATATCCAACGAGCGTCTCTCGTCCTATTGGGAGAATATATGTGGTGATGGGAAATCCTAGCTCGGCAAGTATGTCACGTTCTCTCTCTTCTGCGGGGCCGTAGATATCAACCGCTCTTGCTCCTTGGGATTTCGCCCATTGAATCGAGGCCTCCCACAAAGACTGCCGGTGCTCGCGAGGGACTCCGTGAAAACAGGGGGAGGGGATCAATGTCACCACACCATCCGCATCCTGAGAGGCCACGACCAGTTGGTCGACGCCCTCTTGAAGATCGAGGTAGATCAGTTGAGTCGCCTCATCAGCGATTCCTGTAACGAATTCCGCCAAGAATGGATCGAGCCCGCTGTGATTGAGAAGTTGCTCACGTGTGTGAATGCGAACTGGCGAACGCTGCGTCATGTCTGCACTCCAGATGAATCGATTTCCTGCATGATATCGTGAGTGTGGTTCCTCTCAGAGCATTAATCACTCCAGGAGAAACGAAGCTGGAGCAGCACTCTTTGCCGATGCCTTTACCACTGTGGACACTCCCGATTGCCCGCCGATGGGGTTTTGCTTAGATACCTCAATTGTTTGCCAAGCTGCGGCGATCACGGTGTCTCAGGTCGTCGCAACAGGAGGTCATCTTGTCTGGATTATTGACCTCCACACTCGCTCACCGTTTACGGCCTCGGCTCTGGCTGCTGATTCTGGTGGCTGTGGAGATGAGCGGCCTGACCGTGCTGTCTGCGGGAGAACTCTCTCCCGTCGAACAGCTGGGCAAGCAACTCTTTTTCGACACCAATCTGTCGTCGCCGCCAGGGCAGTCATGTGCGTCCTGTCATGCTCCCGAAGTCGGCTTCACGGGGCCCGATTCGGCAATCAACGAGAGCACCAGCGTTTATCCCGGAGCTGCGCCAGAGCGATTCGGCAATCGCAAGCCGCCGACTGTGGCGTATGCCTCGTTCAGCCCGAAACTCACGTACAACGCCCATGATGCTGTCTATGTCGGAGGCCAGTTCTGGGACGGGCGAGTCGACGATCTGGTCGAGCAGGCCAAGGGACCGTTTCTGAATCCCCTCGAAATGAACAATGCCTCCGCAGCTGAGGTCGTCGACAAGGTCCGGAATGCTGACTATCGAGCACTCTTTGATCGGGTCTACGGGAGTCAGACCCTCGCTGGTTCTGATGCGACGCGGGCCTTCGACCAGATCGCCCGGGCGATCGCCGCCTACGAGAGATCGCGCGAAGTGAACTCGTTCGATTCCAAGTACGACCTTTATCTAGCGGGGCGAGTGCAGCTCACCGATGCAGAGGCACGGGGACTCAAGCTCTTTGCAGGGCGGGCGAACTGCACGTCATGTCATCCCCACGAACGCCGGGCAGATGGCTCGCCCCCACTGTTCACGAACTTTACGTACGTCAATGTCGGGGTTCCGCAGAACACCTCGAACCCGTTCTACCAGGCACCTCGAACGGTGAATGCGGAAGGGGCTCAATTCCGTGACCTGGGGCTGGGCAACGTTCTTCAAGACGTTTCACAGAACGGTAAGGTAAAGGTCCCCACGTTGCGGAATGTCGCGAAGAAACCTGACCCCGAGTTCGTGAAGGCCTTCCTGCACAACGGACACTTCAAGAGCCTGAAGGAAGTCGTTCACTTCTACAACATTCGCAACTCACGGCCCGATGACTTCGGTGATCCCGATGTCGCCGAGAACGTGAACCGCGATGAACTCGGGAACCTCGGGCTGACTGATACAGAAGAAGACGATGTTGTTGCGTTCCTGGAAACGCTGTCGGATGGTTACACGGCCGAGAAGTCCGAACCTCGTGTTCCAGTGATTCCCGCGTCTGTTCAAACCACCGATCGCAAAGATCGCTTTCGTAGTGCCCGCGAGGTGATCCGGGTCTCGCGTTTTCGCGGAGTCATCCCGGGAACCACATCCGGGCAGCGCTAGGCGATTCGGTGACGTTGACGACTCTCCCCGCGAGAGATTACTTCCGCCACGGAAAGATCGCCTGCAGCTTCCGATCTCGCAGCAGCAGCCCCAGCCAGAGGACAGCTCCGAAGATCACCGGGAAGAACCATGGCTCGCTGTGCGTCACGTGCGTCGCGACCGCGCCACCCAGATAGCCCGTGAGCAAGATCGCCCCCAGAATCGCTGTCCGGGGGATCAGATACAGCACGATACTCACGAGGAGTGCAGCTCCGATGAAGTGCAGCGATGTCCCGGAATACCCGTACTTCGCGGAGTCCTCCACAACCTTCGGGTGCTGCATAAACATCATGACCCCCGCCATGACCAACATAAGTGACGGCAAAACCGAAAGGACGCGACCCGTCCAGAGTGCTGCCTTGGAAACGGGTGGAATCGGATCATTGGTCGACATACGGTTTCTCTCGTGAGGGGATGGACTTGTCGAGTGAG
>CANJZR010000042.1 GCA_947479075.1 Planctomycetaceae bacterium | reverse complement strand
GAGGTTCGCCTCGCTCGCGCTGAGGTTCGACGATGAGAGCCGGTACGTCCGCGATGTGACGATCAGCCGATGCATGTGCGTCATGCTCCAGCCATGTTCGACCAGTTCGATCGCCAGCCAGTCGAGCAACTCCGGATGGACGGGGAGCGACCCCTTGCGACCAAAGTCGAAGACCGTCGGAACGAGCGGCCGCCCCATGTGCCGCGACCAGATATGGTTCACAGCCACGCGGGCCGAAAGTGGATTCTTGGAATCGGTGATCCACTTCGCGAGAGCTGTTCGCCGGCCAGTACTGGTCTGAGGGAATGGCTTGCGACGAGACTCTTCCGTTTCCAGATTGTTCTCCAGGGTCTTGAGCGCACCGACCAGAGACGTGTATGTCTCACCGGGTTTCTCGATGGCGGCACGAGCCGACTCCGCAGCGGCTTTCGCGTCGTCGAACTTCTTCTGACGCTCGGGACGTTGTTCGTTCGTGGCCTGCTTGAGAGACAGTTCCGCTCGGTCCTGTTCCACCTCAGCATGTACGGCAGAGGCCTGCTTCTCGGCGAGTGCAGCGGCTTGACTGAGAGTCACGACTCCCTCTGACGGTGGAGTCATATGCCGAGCCTGATCCGCTGCGGCGCGGGCGTTGAGGGAGACGAGTTCAGCCTCGGCGAGGGCCAATGACTTCTCCGCGATCCGGCACTCCTGCTGCGCCAGCTCTACAGGGGTCAATGCCATCGTCGGAGGGGCCGCGTTCTTCCCTTCCACCAGAGCGATCGAAAGCGGGAGCGTCCGCAGCTCGAAGGCGAGGAACGCCGCGGCCGCGTCGTAGGTGATCAGTTCCATCGCCCCCGAAGACCGATCATGGGGAAGTCGGTAGGCGACCGAGGGCTCGCCATCAACGATGAGATTCACCAGTGTCCCGCGTACGCGGAGAACGAGTTCGTGCGGCTGCTGGAGTGCCACAGGCCGACCTTGGGCCCCCTCACCCGGATAGCTGTAGTCGGCCCCGGTGGGCTTGAAGGCGACCTGGGCCTTCTGTCCTCCCTCGACGGAACTCAGGTAGGCGAGGACCTCCTGCCCCTTGTCGTTCACATCGAAGTTCACCCCGACAGACTTCCACATATCACCGCCCGTCGGGACATACTTCAGGCGGACTTCAAAGTCGACCGGAGGAATCGTCTTGAGCCGCATTGCGGTTCGCACCGGTCCGGTGACGGACTGAATCAAACGACCGTTTTCGTACTTCCATTGACCGTCGCGCTGCTCCCACAGCTCGGGACGATCTTTGGTGAAATCGTCCTCCGCAATGACCATCGCGGGTGTCTCGGCGGGCGGACTCGGCGCAGCGGCGACAGCGACCTTTTCAGCTTCCGTGACCTTGGACCGAGCGGCTTCGACAGCTGCTTTGGCTGCGGCGATCTTTTGATCAGCAGCCTTGCGATAGGCCTCAACGACGAACGGGCGCAGGCCGGGCAGGTAAGCTTCGGGCGGGAGTGTCACAGGCTCGGCGGTGATTGCTCCTCCGCCGATGAACGCCGGGATCGCCGGAGTGAGTGCCCGCGACTTGTCCGGATTGCGGTCGTCACCCCGGATATGTACGAACGTCGTCTCTGCGAGATTGCAGTCGAATGCCCGCGGCAGGCCGTCCTTCTCGAAATCGATCTCGCCGGGGAGTGCCTCGGTCCGCACCTGGTACGGCTCGAAGATGGCCCGCATCTGATAGTAGTCGACCTGTGAGAACGGGTCGTATTTGTGGTCATGACACTTGCAGCAGTTCATGGTCAGCCCAAGCATCGCCTTGCTCGTGTGCTCGACCGTCTCGTCGAGCCAGCTCGTACGGTTGAACTTGAAGTACTGGCGAGCGAGGAACCCACTGGCCCGTAGCTTGTCAAGATCGTTCGGGTAGAGTTCGTCCGCGGCAAGCATCTCGCGGAGCATCTGGTCATAGCCCTTATCCGTATTGAGCGACTCGACGATCCAGTCGCGCCAGTGCCAGATGTGCTTTTGTGAATTACGGACCTCGGCTCCCAGTCCCCACCAGTCGCTGTACCGCCAGATGTCCATCCAGTGGCGTCCCCAGCGCTCGCCATATTGCGGACTTTCGAGCAGGCGTGTGACAACGGTGTTGTACGCCTCGGGTGAGGTGTCCGTGAGGAACGCTTCCTGCTCAGCCACGGTTGGCGGCAGGCCGATCAGATCGAGCGTGACCCTTCTCAACCACAGACGCTTTTCGGCAAGAGGCTGAGGCACCAGGCCCTTCTGCTCGTGCTTGTGGGCGACAAATGCGTCGATCGGATTCAAGCTCCATTCGGCATTGCCCACCGTCGGAACCGGAGGACGCACGGGAGTCTTGAACGCCCAGTGATCGTGCGGATCGGACTCGGGGACTTCGTCCTCGGGTGCCAGTGCTCCCTCGGCGATCCACTGCTTGATCGCTGCAATCTGTTCGGGCTTGAGCGGCTCACCTTCGGGTGGCATGCGCACGCTCATATCCGTCGATGTCACGCGAGTGAGCAACTCACTGCCGTCGATATCGCCGGGCTTGATGGCGGCTCCACTGGCCCCACCCCGCTTCGCCGAAGCTGCGGTATCGACCCGGAGATCGCCCTCCTGCTTCAGCGATCCATGACAGGCGTAGCACCGCTCATGCAGGATCGGTTTCACTTTCGATTGATAGATCGAAGTGTCTTCAGCGGGGGTATGTGAAACGCAAACGAACCAGCCACAGCAGACCATCGCCCATCGAATCAGTCTGGTTTCGACTCGGCGCATGAACCTGTTCCTCAGTAGTGAAGCCACGGCCTCAGTTGCATTCGACATGAACGGGAAACGCCAGGCTAAGCCAGCAGTTCCGTGACCACCCGGGTGGGCAAGACCCCCGTCAACCGACCTTCCAACCCCTGGAACGGGTAGGTCAGCCGTTCATGATCGTAACCCAGCAGGTGCAGTACGGTCGCATGGAAATCGCTGACCTGAACCGGGTCCTTGACGATGTTGTAGGAGAAGTCGTCGGTCTCGCCGATCACCGCGCCGCCCTTGCTGCCACCGCCGGCCATCCACATCGTGAAACAACGGGGATGATGATCGCGGCCGTAGTTCTCATGCGACACACCACCCTGCGAGTAGATTGTGCGTCCGAACTCGCCGCCCCAGATGATGAGCGTCTCGTCGAACAGTCCGCGGGACTTCAGGTCCTGAACCAGCCCGTAACAGGCCTGGTCCACGTCGCGGCACTGATCGGGCAGACGCCCCGCGATGTTGGCGTGGTTGTCCCAGTTGTTGTGATAGATCTGCACGAAGCGGACGCCGCGTTCCACCATGCGGCGGGCCATCAGCGCGGTGTAGGCGAACGTCCCTGGCTTCTTCACTTCGTCGCCATAGAGATTCAGCGTGGCCTCGGTTTCCTTCGAAACGTCAGCCAGTTCCGGCACGCTCGACTGCATCCGGAAGGCGAGTTCGTACTGCTTGATACGAGTCCGCGTCTCTGTATCACCCAGCTGTTCCGCAGTGATTTCGTTGAGCTGTTTGAGACCATCGAGAGTCTTGCGACGGATCTCCGAGGTCACTCCCGAGGGGTTGTTGATGAACAGAATCGGTTCACTACTGGCCCGCATCGAGACCGCCGAATGCTCGCCGGGCAGATACCCGGACGACCAGAGGCGAGCTGAGATCGCCTGCACTTGCTCTGTGTTCGTCGGCTTAGCCACCATCACAACGAAGGTCGGCAGGTTGTCATTCAGTGAACCGAGTCCGTACGAAGTCCACGCCCCGAGACAGGGACGCCCTGTGACCTGGTTCCCGGTCTGCATGAAGCTGATGGCGGGCTCGTGGTTGATGGCATCCGTATGCATGCTGCGGACGAAGGCCATGTCGCCAGCCATCTTCGCCTTCCACGGCAACAGCTCACTGAACCACATCCCGTTCGGGCCATGCTGTGAAAACTTGAACTTCGACGGGGCGATCGGGAAGCGGGACTGGCCCGAGGTCATCGTCGTCAGGCGCTGGCCCATGCGGACCGACTCGGGCAGATCTTTATCGAAATAGTCATTCATCACCGGCTTGTAATCAAACAGGTCCATCTGTGGCGGTCCTCCGACCATGTGCAGATAGATCACATGTTTCGCCTTTGGCGGAAAATGTGGAAGTACCGCGCCGGGGTGGCCGATTGATTGGGCATCGTTCGCACTGGCCCGCGGGTTGACGCCACCCATCAGGCTGGCCAGAGCGGCAGTTCCCAGGACGTGCGACCCTTTGGAGAAGAAGTAACGCCGGGTGATGTTCTGACGGTATTCATCGAACAGGTTCATGCTGCGTTCTCCCAGAGACATCTGCGGGGGTAAGGGTCCCCTGCGCACATTCCTATCAAAGTACCGTTATTCTACCGCCGCAGGCAATCGCCGGGGATATTTCACCCCGGCAATGGCACAATTCCCGGATGTGCAAACGTGTGCAAGTCATAGCACACGTGCGACTTACTTTGCGGCAGTGGCCGCCGCGGGAGCGGGTGGGGCAAACTTGGTGATCTCTTTGCCGTCGGCCCCGTTCCAGACGCGGATCACACCATCTTCCCCGGCCGAGATTACGATCGACTCATCGCGTGCGGCGTAGACCGTATACAGGTAGTCCCCCGCTCCGGAGAAGTTTCGATAGTTGCTGCCGTTCGTCGCGGTATGGAACCGGACCACCTTGTCGCCCGCGCAGCTGACGATGTTGTCGGTCACACCGATGTAGCCAATGCCAGTCACCTGCTTGGAAGAAGTGGCGATGGTGCGGACCTGTTCACCGGTCTCGAAGTTCCAGACCTTGATGGCGTTGTCGGCCCCCGCACTGACGAGGTTGCTGCCATCGCCCTTGAACGCGACACCGAGGACATGGTTCGTGTGCCCCTCGAACGAGCGGACGAACTTGCCGTCCTCAACCTGGAAGACCTTCACGAACTTGTCAGCTGCTCCCGAGACCAGCAGCTTGCCATCGCGTGAGAATTCGACTGCGTAGACCGTATCGCTGTGCGCATCGGTGAGCACTCGTTCGACGGCGCGGTTGGCAACGTTCCAGAGGATCAGTTCGCCTGAGCGAGATGGGTCGCCACC
This sequence comes from Planctomycetaceae bacterium, assembly GCA_947479075.1. GTDB lineage: Bacteria > Planctomycetota > Planctomycetia > Planctomycetales > Planctomycetaceae > TH-plancto1. The sequence goes on along the minus strand of CANJZR010000042.1, from coordinate 7,679 downwards.
ACCACTGGCGAGTCGGGTTCCATCCGGGCTGAAGGCCAGACAGAGGACTCGATCGACATGCGGCGATGCACTGAGGTCGAGGGAGTTCTCGGGCTTGGAGCCAAGGACCGCAGCCAGTTTCCACTGTGGCTTCAGATCCCACAGGTCAGCAGTCTGATCGGCACTGGCCGACAGCAGTGCTCCACTGCTCAGAAAGCGGAGTGAAGCCACGGGGGCGGCGTGACCGGTGATCGTTTGAAGCGGAGCCCCTGTCTGAGCAGCCCACAGACGGATCGCGTTGTCGTCGCCCGCGGTGACGAGCACCTGACCATCGGCCGAGAGGGCGACCGAGCGCTGGGGCTTGAAAGTTGTCGCGGCCTGAGCCTTGGAAGCGTTGACCACCTCTTCCGCTTTCGTGGCTTCCTGTTGGCGGGCAGCGAGGCTGGCCTTGAGTTCTTCCAGACGCTTCTTGGAGTTCTCGAGTGATTGAGTCGAGAGCGTAATCGCCCGGTCGGCGGAGGCGACGCCGTCCTTCGCCTGTTGCAGTGCCTCCTGCTCTTTTTTCAGGGCAGCTGCGGCATCGTCGGCCGCTTTCTTGAGCGCTGCGTCGTCGGCCTTGGCAGCCAGAGCTTCCGCGGCGGCCTTTGACTTGGCGTCCGCTTCAGCCACTTTCTTCTCTGCTTCGACGACCACCATGTCAGCTTTAGGCTTGGCCTCGTTGGCCTTCTTCAGAGAGTCTTCACGGCCGGTGATGTCCTTTTCGCCTTCTTTCACAGCAGCGTCGTTCAGAGCCACCTTGTTCTTGGCAACGACGAGTTCGTCATCCAAAAACTTGACCTGACGATCGACGAGCGGATCGCCCTTCACTTCACACTTCTGAGTTCCATCCCGCTTCCACACGCGAGCGATGTTGGCTTCGCAGGATCCGGCAATGAACTCGCCATCCGCCGAGACCGAAACGCCAGTCACGGGCGAACCGAGGTTCTGATTGAATGCCTGCGATCCGTCGTCGAGTTTCCAAGCTCGCACAGTCCCGTCAGCACTGCCAGAGGCGATCTCGTTCGTGGCTGTAAACATCGCAAGTGATGTCACCGGTCCACCGTGGCCGGGCAGCTCCTTCACGGGAGTCGGTGTGGGCGTGTCAGCTGTCGGGAGTGTCCAGATGCGGATTACGTTGTCGGCATGTCCGGCGACCAACTGGGTGCCGTCTTTGCTGACCAATAGCGAGGTCGCGGGCGAAGCAATCGTCATCTGAGCCACCTGGGCGCCGGTCTCGGTGTTCCAGGTACGGACCGTGCCATCGTCTGAGCTCGTCGCGACGACCTTCCCATCGAGCGTAAACGCCGCAGCCTTCACAGCTGCGGTGTGGCCGGTGAGAGTGGCTCCTGCCTGGCCGCTCTGCAGATTGAAGAGCCGGACCGTATTGTTGTTCAGGACGAGCGCTGCAAGGGTGTCATCCGCCGAGATGGCTGAGGCAACGATCGGTGCCCCGGGCTCGAACTTGGAGACGGGAGCTGTCGGGACACGCTCCCACAACTTGATCTCGCGGAAGCTCCCCGTGGCCAGCAGATTGCCATCGGGGCTAAAGGCCATCGAGTGCACGAAGTCACGATGTGCCGTCCCCGCGCCGTAGAGAGGCTGGCCATCCTGAACGATCGACAGCAACTTGGGGTCGGTCAGCCGAGCGGCTTCCCGCTGTAACGGCAGATCATAGATGAAGATCTTGTTCGCCCGACCAGCTGCGAGAAATCGTTGATCCTTCGTCACCGAGAGAGCGTAGACCGAGGTGATCGAATCGGGAATCGCCCGCCAGGCGATGTCACTTCCGGGAGGTGCCGCCGTTCCAGCGTTCGCCCCCTCTTCAATCCACTTGCGGAAGATTCCGAGTTCACGTGGGGTGAGCGGCTTGGCTTCGGCCTTGTTTGGGACGGGCGGCATGACGGGCTCGTTCGCACGTGATGCCAGGGTGTAGATCAAGCTTTCGTCGGGCTTTCCGGCAACCACGGCGGGACCACTGGCCCCCCCCTTCAAAATGCCAGCGACATTCTCCAGAACCAGATCGCTTTCCTTGGTCGAGACGTTGTGACACGCCATGCACTTCGACTCAAGGATCGGGAAGACATCGACGTAAAACTCAACGGGTCGCCCGAGAGCCGGGTCCATGGGAGCAATGACCGAATCAGCCGCCAGCGCAGATGATGCAACCGTCGCTGCCAGGACAGCAGAAAAGAGTGTCTTGATTCGCATGATGTCTGACCGGTCTGCGGTGGGAATTGGTGGAGGGAGTCGCGGGGTGAGAGGTGGTGTGAACCACCTCGGAAATGTCCGCCTCGGCATGGACTACGGCGTGACGGTCAAAGCGATCGGAGCATCGACAAGCGTCTCGCCGCCGAAGTCTGCTTTGGCTTGAATCACGAGGTTCGCGAGGGCTCCATCCTTCGCATCACCTGCAGCTGTGATGATCAGCACACCCTCCGCCTGGTCGGCGGGGACGGTGACTTCTGCTGCGGCCAACCCGGCGAGACCGGGAACCTGGGGAAGGGACAGTGTCACAGGTCCAGCGAATCCATTCTGCCGGGTCACGGCGACCTTCACTTCAATCTTGTCCCCCTTCTTGATGTTGCCGCTGTTGGGCACATTCGGAGCCAGTTTCACCGGAGCTGGCTTAACCACCAGGATCACCGGCACAGCGGGGGGAGTAAAGTTGATGTTGTTGGGGCCGGAGGCTTTCGCCTGCTCCGCCGAGGCTTTCTCGGCGGCAACTCGCTTGGCTTCCAGAGCGGCGGAAGCATCCATCTTGGCCTTCTCGTCAGCTTCGGCAGCAGCCTTGGCATCCTGCAGGACCTTGTCTGCGGCAGCCAGCTTCGCGACGAGTTCGTCGGTGAGCTTCAGTGCGTCATTGGTCGTGGACGACAGCACTGCGGAGTCCGCGGCCATCTTCGCAGCTGCAGCCTTGGCGGTGTCGGCGACCTGAGCCGCCTCTTTGGATTTGTTAAGCATCTCTTCCGCGGATGACATCGTCTTCTTCAAGTCTTCGTTTGCGGCGTTCGCATCGGAGGCCGACTTGGCCGCATCGAACGCGGCTTGAGCCGCAGTTACGGCAGCGGCGGCGGCGACTGACTGCTTGTCTGCCTCGGCCTGAGCAGCCACGGCGGCATCTGCCGCAGTCTTGGCATCGACAGACGACTTCTTGACCGCTTGCAAAACCAGCTGAGTCTTGGCGAACTCTTCCGCAGACGCTGTCGCCTTCTGCACGGCAGCGGTCTTCACAGCGGTGGCGGCGGCCACGGCATCGACGGCGACCTTCGCTTGTGCGGCAATCGCGTCGAACTCAGCTTTGACGCGATCCGCTTTGGCTGGGTTACGGCGGTAAGAAACCGGAGCTGCCGATGTCAGCCACATCGTATGCACGCCCGGCAAGGCGTTGTCCTTAACCAGCAATCGCCAGACAGCTTCGGCCTGGTCCTTCTCGATCGCGATGTTCGGTGCATCAATGTTGGAGTTCGGCTTCATTCCAGCGGCGGTTAAAGCCACCTTGTCATTGAAGCCATCCCGCTTTTCGAGCTTCACGGGAATGAGGATCTGACGACCCTGAACAACTTCCATTCGAATCGGTTCCGAGTTCAACTGGAACGGTGCGGATTCAGCGAGAATCGAAATGCCGAACTGGTGGCGAACACGGGCGACCGAGGAGACCTTGTCTGCTCCACTCCAGGCAATTTCTCCAGCCCGGGCGGGATGAACCACATCACGATTCGCAGCGGCACTGGCCTGAGCCGCCTGCTCTGCGGCAGCCTTCTGGTCGTCAACCTTCTTCTGGGCCGCAGCGAGTGCCTCCTTGGCCGACACATCGACGGCGGTAGCTGCATCGACAGCGGCTTTCGCGGCGTCACGCAACTTGATCAGAACCGGGTCATCGACCTTCCCCTTGAGGGCTTCTTCCGATTTCGCGAGCGCCTCCTGCACGGGAGCGAGTTTCTTCGCGGCTGCCTCGACTGCTGTCTGGAGTGGCGGCAGGGCTTTCTCGGCTTCCGGGATCAGCGTCTTCGCAACTGCGGCGGCCCTGTTGAGTGCGGGGCTGTCGATCTTGGCCTGACCTTCCACGCGGAAAGGATGCCAGCCTTCCGGGGCATCCGCCGCGGTGCGGAATTGCAGCAGCCCCAGCGAGACGCCATCGGGGATCGTCGTCCCGGCACAGGTCACGCCTGCGGGAAGGTCGAGTGCCCGGACATCGATCGGCCCATTAAAGCCATCGCGGCGGAATGCGATGACCTGCATCGCAAACGTGTCCCCCTTGCGCATCGCCATCGACCACGCAGCTCCCGGAGTGGGCGAAGCGGGTAGCGCCACCAGACGGAAGTCAGGCGCCTCGGCGTGGATGCTCAGGCGGTAGACATTCCGTGCCGAGCCTCGTGACTCGCCAAAGCGATCACGCACCGCCAGGCGATACTTCCCGTCAGCTGGTACCTCTAAGCGCTGGACCGGGTCATCGGATCGCACGTCGAACTGGTAGGGCAGCGGGTTCGTTGGTTCATCATCCGGGGCAGCGATCCGTTGCAGGGTCTCCACTCCCTTGGCATCGACATTCACGCGATCGATGGTCAGATACGGGTCAACCGTCTGGCCCAATCGCTGTCCGAGCACTTCGACATACAGAACATCACCTGCCTTGGCATCGATGGTGAATGTGTCCACATCCTGAGCCTCGGCGAACTGTCCGACGACTTCCGAGGGAACGGGAACCAGCTGGGCTTTCGCGGGCTCGTTGTTGGGTTCGATCTCGGCGACAACCGGAGTTTGAGCAATTCCGATCGAGATGGCGTTGCTCTGTCCATTCAGCCGGTAGCTGAAAGCATCGATCCCCGACATGAGCGAGGTCGTCCGGTCTTCGAGTTTCAGCGTGGTCGTATCTCCGGGAACGGCGATGTCGACATCGAGCTTCTCGACGGGCGACTTGAACCCGGGCAGCGTCACGGGCTGAGAACCAGGCAGGTTGTATCCGTACAGCGAGAACTTCGAGGTTTGTCCGGCCAGACCTGACGGTGGGAAGACGAACTCGATATGCGGCGACTGATGGACATCCAGTCGATAGAAGTACTCCTGTCCGCCGCGGAAGGCCCCGTCATTGAGCTTCAGCAGATACTCTCCATCTGCCGGAGCATCGAACACGAGTACCGGGTCAACGGTCCCGTCACCTCGCACCACGGCGAGACGGCGTTTGGCCCGCGCGTCGTGAATCTCAATGTTGGAACGCAGCCGCGAATCGAGCACATCCGCATCGCATTCGATAACGAGACGTTGTCCCGCCTTGGCGGTGAACTTGTAGAGATCGACATCGGTCGCACTGTCCATCCGTCCCAGGATGGCCGTCCCGATGGTCAGTGGCATCGCCTTGTCGAGGACGTTGTTGGGTTCGACTTCAAGGACCTGCGGTCGACTCCCCACATAGAACTTGCGGGCATTGCTAACACCCCACAGCCCCAAGCAGCGGACTTCATGGGGGCCGACTGGCACATCCGCCGTTGCGGTCACGATGAAGAAGCGATCCACCGGCTGCGGCTGCCCATTGATATCAGCCATCTTGGGCACAGCTGTCAGACCAGGGTGGTCGAACAGTAACCCCTTGATCTCTTCGAGGTCATCGCCAGCGAGGGAGACCTCGATCGTCTGCCCCTGCTGCACACCCGGAGGCTGAACCGAATACAGACGCGGCTGAGGCAGTTGAGCGTGCGCCACCGAAGCCATGGCGGCAAATAGACCAATCACCGCAAACCGGGTAAGAAATGACATGGCGGCAGGTCCAGCAGGCAGGGCAATTTCGGCCCCGAGCAGGTCGCTGGGGGCCAGGCAGGTGTTTCGTCGAATTGACGACGGCGAACCGATCCGTGGCATCAGTGATTGAACAAGAATTCTTTCGTGTTCACGAGTGCCCAGACGATGTCCTCGTAAGCGATCTGGGGCTTGTCCTTGTGCTTCTCAATGTGAGCCAAGGCGATTTGCAGTTCGTCGGACTGAGGCTCGCGGGCATAGACCCAGCGGTACAACTCGCGGATCTTGTCCTCGATGCTGTGGTCCTTGTCGTTGGCCATCAGAGCGGCGCGACCGCTACCGGCGCCGACCTTGTTCTGCACTTCTGAGCTGTTGAGCAGGTGCAGACTTTGGGCCAGATTAGCCTCCTGAGAACGTTCGCACTCGCAGGCACTGTCACCCTGCGGCTGACCGAACACCTTCAGGAAGTACGGAGCGATGCTCGCATCCGGCAACTGGACCGCCAGCGTCCCGGCGGGCATACCGCTGAACTGCTCAGTGGTGTTGGTCACCTGATGGAAGCCGTCGTAGAGAACTTCGGCGGTCAACCGCTTGGGGTAGTACCGGGCGAAGTTCTTCTTGTCCTTCTGGTTGTACTCGTTGGGGAGAGCACTCAGCTGGTAGGTCGACGACTGACAGATTGCGCGAACGAGCCCCTTGAGGTCGTATCCCGACTCAGCGAAGTTCTTGGCCAGAGCGTCGAGGAGTTCGGGGTTCGATGGCGGGTTGGTTTCCCGCATGTCGTCTTCCGGCTCGACGATGCCTCGGTCAAAGAAGTGCTTCCAGTAGCGATTGACCAGTGCCTTGGCGAAGAAGGGGTTCTCCTTCGCGGTGAGCCATCCAGCCAGCTGATGACGCGGATCGACATCAGCTGGGATTTCGACAGCAGGCGAGCCCAATCCGGTCGGTTTGAGGTTCAAACCATTGCGGGGATTCTGAGCGGTCGCGACACCTTCGTTGTGGAAGATACGCTTATCGCGGGCCTGGGTATTCATCCCCGCCATACGTTCCTTGCGGCCCACTCGGCTGAAGAAGGCCGACAGACCGTAGTAGTCGTTCTGGCTCCACTTCTCAAAGGGGTGGTGGTGGCAGCGGGCACATTGGATGCGGACGCCCATGAACAGCTGGGCCACGTCTTCGACCTCTTCGTTGACCTGGGTCACTTCGCGATACCAGATCACCGGAGGATTGAACGAAGAGTCACCGCTGGCGGTCAACAGTTCGCCGACCATCTCGCTGTAAGGCTTGTTGTCGTACAGGCTGTCCCAGAGCCACTGGCGGAAGGCGAACGTGCCGTCCTCGTCGCCGCCCTGCTTCCGCTTGTTGCGGAGGACCATGTTCCACTTGTTGGCGAAGTAGTCGGCATATCCGGGGCTGTCGAGCAGGTTGTCAACGAGCTTGTCACGTTTCGCGGGGTCGTTGTCCTCGCGAAACTTGCGGACTTCCTCTTCGGTCGGCATACGACCGGCAATGTCAATCGACACGCGACGTAGGAATGTGCTGTCATCACACAACTCAGACGGCGGCAGGCCGAGCAACTTCAACTTGTTGAAGACTGCTTCGTCGATGAAGTTCCGCACGGGCGGAGTCTTGGTGACTTCGACTCCGAGCGGCACCGTCGCACGGAAGGTCGAGACCTGACCCTGATAGCGGGCCATAATGGCCACTTCGCCGGTCTGGTCGAGGGTGTGGACGAGGCCTGCCTTGTCGCTTTCCGCGAGGTCGGGATCGTTGGGTTCATAGAGCGCCATCCGGGTCACGTCTTCGACGGTCCCATCGGTGTAGGTCGCGAAACAGGCGATCTGCTGATCCTGCTTCGGCTCCATCAGCCGCGTCTCGGGCAGGCAGGTGATCTTGGCGACGGCTGGGGCCTTCACATCACCCCACGGCAT
>CANJZR010000041.1 GCA_947479075.1 Planctomycetaceae bacterium | reverse complement strand
TATTGACTCTCGCGAGTTGCAGTTCACCCGCCGCATCGTCACCCCAGAAACGATGACCAACGATGAAGTGCGGTCATTGTTGAGTGGCAACAACAGCTTACTTCGGCTCTGCATTCTGCTGGGCCTCAACTGCGGAATGACCCAGAAGGATATCTCCGATTTGCTGGACAGGGATGTGGATTGGGAGGAAGGTCGCATCACCCGCAAACGGAGCAAGACCTCCAGCCATGAGGGTGTACCGGTAGTGTCCTACAAGCTCTGGCCGGAGACGCTGCAGCTGCTGCGAGAACTTCGCAGTGGTACAGAGGTTGTTCTGCTGACCCCGAGGGGCACGCGTCTGATGCAATATGTTCTCAATCAGAATGGCTCGCTGAACAAAGTCGATTCAATCAAGCCTCATTACCTCCGCGAGTGTGAACGGCTGTCGCTGAAGAAGCCGTTCAAGCTGCTGCGAAAGACCTCAGCGACGTTGATCAATTCGAATCCACAATCACGCGGCCTCGACCAACTCTTCCTCGGCCACGCCCCCAGTTCGATCGCCGAACAACACTACGTGGCCACCAGCAAGTTGGCACTCGATGGAGCATTGGGGTGGTTGCGAGGTGAATACCGTTTGGGTGACTGCATTAAGCAGAAGTGAGATGTCTATTGGTATCTGATGTCAAAGGGCTTGTGTCAATTCTTGCACTATCAATATTCGACGGAGTTGGGCGAGCTGGATTCTTCCGTGGGCATGCGCCAGCCGTAGCGACTCGGAGCCTGTAGAAGTGCGACGGTGAATCCGAGGTGCCGTAAGCCGTTATTGCATGCGCGATGGATTGCTTGAGTGGTCAGCCATGCTTATCACTCGTCCTCAATCTCAGATGTCGGTAGCATGCGAAGCCTGCGTTGTTGTGGGTGTTTACGGTGACATGGTGAATTGCTGGGGGAACAAAATATGAAGGCGACTCGTGTTCTGTTGCGCTGGTACAAGTCATTCAACGTCAATTACCTGGGTTATCCCGACAGACGCCATCAGGTGAAGGTCCGCCCCTGGACGTCGCTCGGAGTTCCTCGTGAGATCGGTGATCGCTGGGCCTTTATCGAGATCCCGCTGGAGAGCGACATCACGACGATCGTCGGGGCCAATGAGAGCGGAAAGTCGCACCTGCTTAGTGCGATCGCCAAGGTTATCACCGGAAAGGGACTGCCGGATGAACGCGATCGATTCATTCCTTTCGACAAAGTTGACTTGTGCCATTACGCGTCCGTCCGAAACAAGAATGCGAGCGCATGGCCAAACATCGGCATCGAGTTCTCAGAGATTTCCGACTCGCAATGGGCAAAGCTCAGCAAAGCGGTCAATCAGTCGTTGAAGGCTGATCGCTTCACTCTCGTACTCGCTGCGGGAGGGGATACGGTGCCGAGCCGACGAGAACGGACCCGTGGCCTACCTCTATCTCGGCGATGCCTCCAACTCCGTATCGCTGACGACGGTGTAACTCGAAGCGGTTCGAGAATGTCTTCCCACGCTGCGATTCATCAAATCGGATGTCGCAATGCGAGACGAACTCCCTATTGATGACCTGCTCGTAAACGCCCCGCGAATGCCATCGCGGGCAAATGTCCTGAATTGCTCACCGACCGCGTGAGCGTGAAAGCCGGGGAAACAACGAAATGGAGGTCCACCCACGTTGTGCAACTCCGGCAGGCAGTGGTAGAGCCACAGGTACAACGGCCGGTTCTGCTCGTGTTTCACCCAGTCCTGATACCAGCGGAGTTCATCCTGCTGCATTCCCGGAGCCCAGCAGTTCCGAGTATGCAGGCACATCTGAACGGAGACGTTCGGCTCCAGTTGGACTTTGCGAGGGTGATACGAATAACCCGCATAGGCCAGGGTCGAGATATATTTGTCGGGGTGACTCCTGGCCAGTTCGCGGGCGACCTTATTGACGAACGCGAACCAATAGTCACTGGCACTCCCATTGCTGTCGAAACTGTTTTCGGAGAGGCGCTGTTGATCGATTTGTGATTGACAGTCAGGGCACTTGCACCAGTGGCCCCGCCCCCCCCTGTCCATGGGGACCATGGCAAAGAACTTTCCCGCCGCTTCGGCTCCGTTCGCAGCCCCTTCGCCATCAAAATACCGTCGGGCGTCTGCCACCACCTGGTCGACTAGACCCTGATTGGTATAGCACAACTGCGGCGGCTGACCGCCGTACTCCTCCAGATCGCTGGCCGAATACCCCTGGGCAAACCAGTCGGGGTGTTCGGCGACAAACACCTCCGGGTGTTTTGGATTCTGCTTCCAGAAGCGATCGTAGTAACCTTCCAGCGAATGATTGCAGGCATACGCCTCTCCGCCCATCCGGAGTCGGAGCCAGAAGAGGCTCAAATCCTCGTGGCTCGGCTCGTTGTATAATTCACGCGCCATCTTGAACTGCGTCCAGGGAAACATCGTCCGCCACCGGAAGGCCGGACGACGACGGACTTCGCGTGGTTCGACGACCAGGGTGTCCGTTTCCGGGAAAACCATCTGTGAATCGCCAGGCCCATACCAGCGGACATTGCAGAATCGTTCCAGAAAATCATGAACTGCATACGAGGTTGCTTGTTCTTTACCCAGCAGGACGAGGTCGTTATCGAGGAAGCGGATCAGATACTCCTGATCCTCGAACTGGCTTGCGTCCAGATCAGAATGGGATGTCGCAGCGCTCGGCCCCAGGAGTATCCTCGGTCCCGCAACCTGCTCGGTGTCGGACACAATCGGCAGTGTCGCGCCCGTGATCTTCTGCACATGCAACTGCAACTCCTGAGCGCCGAACGTCGCAGCGGGTAATGGTACAGCTGCGATGACAATCGTCACTGCGGGTTTGCCATCGCGTGTCAGCGCGAACTCGGCAGATTCGGACATTTCCGGCCAGCATCCAAGTGCCATCACAAAGGCAGGAATGGCGAGCGAGACGAAACGACTACATGTGATGCGATGGCTGATCCGCATAAAATGTCCCGATTACGGTGTTGCCAATGGTTCATCGAAAATCAAAGTGCCTGGGTAGCCCGGCCAACTTGCTGGCGGGTTGACCCAGACGTGGCTGTGCACGTCTGGGTGACGAAGGAACAAGAGGCCCTTCGCTCTCGATGGGAATCATCATTATCAAGACATCACAACCACCCGTCCGAGAATGAGTTACAACATACGGTCGAAGCGGCTCCGGGTCGCGTGAGCGTCCACAGTTTACATAGAATTCAATGGATTACCATAGATTTACGGACAGTACTCGGACAGAGTGTACCAACGGCATCTCGAGCACTTTAAGCGGCCGCTTGCGTCGTCCGCACAGAAGATGATCGCCGAACTGATCCCATGCGATGTCTGCGACTTGTCAGCGGGGAAATATCTCCTTCGGTGTGCCGCCGAGCTTGATTACTGTATTCCGGCTTCGCCGTCGCGCACTTTCAAGGGATAGGAGCTATGGGTTTGCTGGCCGCGACGAATTGCCTGATTTGGTCGAGCGCAGCGACCTCGACTCGGAAGAAGCAGCTGCTAAGCTGGTGATCACGATCGGCGGCTATCCCTACTCGGGTAAGATGGAGCATCACCACGAGGGAGAAGCGGGCCATGACCATGCCCACGGGAAGACTGAGAAGTAAGAGTGTCTAAACAACTTCCTGAGCCTGCCAGCTGCGATGCCTGCAAGCCGAAGGTCAATTCTTCGGTGACGCAGTTTCGTGTTTACGGCATGGATTGTGCCGAGGAAGTCACGACTCTCAAACGCGAGTTGGGCCCGCTCGTGGGCGGAGCGGAGCATCTGGATTTCGACGTTGTGCATGGTCGTCTGACCGTCATGCCGTCCGCTTCTCATGCGGGCGAAGGTATTCTCCTGGAGGCCATTGCCCGCTCCGGAATGCGCGCGGAGATCTGGCAGGACGATGTCGCTTCAACATCGTCCCCCGCAGGTTTGTCCGCACGCTCACTGGCGACAATGGTCAGCGGCTCAACCATCGCGCTGGCGATTATCGTTCACAGTGCGATGGCCGAGAGTTGGCGTGCGGGGCTAGGGATCATGGAAAGTCCCGTGCCTTGGCCCGCACGGTTGCTGTACCTGCTGGGCACCATTTCCGGGGCGTGGTTTGTGGCCCCGAAGGCATTTCATTCGCTGCGCCGCTTGCGGCCCGACATGAACTTACTCATGCTCGTTGCCGTGGTAGGGGCAATGGCCATCGGTGAATGGTTCGAGGCGGCGGCAGTCGCCTTTCTGTTCTCCCTCTCGTTGCTGCTGGAGTCCTGGAGTGTGGGACGAGCACGGCGTGCCGTTGCGACCCTTCTCGACCTCACCCCTCCTTCAGTTCGATTGCGGACCGACGACGGCCAGGAAGTGATCGCCTCCCCGAGCGACGCTCCGGTCGGAGCGATGTTCATCGTGAAACCCGGTGAGAGAATTCCGCTGGATGGCGAAATCACGGAGGGGCAGAGCGTCGTCAACCAAGCCCCCATTACAGGGGAGAGCGTCCCAGTCTCCAAGCAACCCGGTGATACAGTCTTCGCCGGAACGATCAATGGAGACGGGGCGATCATCGTCCGCTCGACCAAGCCCGCTGGCGAAACCACGCTGGCCACGATCATCCGCATGGTCGGAGAAGCCCATTCTCGAAAAGCCCCGTCGGAGCAATGGGTCGAGCAGTTTGCCCGCATCTACACGCCGGTCGTGATGGTGTTGGCACTGTTCGTGGCTTGTGTGCCGCCTTTGCTGTTCTCTCAACCCTGGGATCGCTGGGTCTACAGTGCATTGGTCCTGCTCGTCATTGCCTGTCCCTGCGCCTTAGTGATTTCAACCCCCGTGAGTATCGTGTCCGCACTGGCAGCCGCCGCGCGGCAAGGCGTGCTCATCAAGGGTGGCGTGTTTGTGGAAGCCCCTGCGCGACTCAAGGCGATCGCGTTCGATAAGACCGGAACCCTGACCGCTGGGCAGCCCAGTGTCGTGGAGGTCGTTCCGCTGTCTGGCCATTCGGAGCGAGAACTCCTGGAGCGTGCGCTGGCCTTGGAACTGCGCAGCGAACATCCGCTCGCCCAAGCCATTGTCCGTCATGCGGAAGTTCTGGGAATCGTCCCCATACCGGCAGATGATGTCCAGATCATTCAAGGCAAAGGGGTCTCGGGGCGATTCAATGGTCGGGAATTCTGGCTGGGCTCCCACCGCTTGCTCGAAGAACGCATGCAGGAAACGCCTGCCATGCATGACCGACTGAACGAACTGGCGAGTTCCGGCCGATCGGTCATCGTCGTGGGTAACGACAATCATGTCTGCGGGTTCATCGCGTTGGCGGACGAGGTACGCTCCACGACGCGCGACACGCTGCAATCCCTGCGAGATCTGGGAATTCAGCACTTGGTGATGCTGACTGGTGACAATGCGGCCACAGCCAGCGTCGTGGCCGAGCGCGTGGGCATCGACGAAATTCGTTCCGAACTCTTGCCGCAGGACAAAGTCCTGGCCATCGAGGAGCTTGTTCGGAAATACCAAACAGTGGCGATGATCGGCGATGGCGTGAATGACGCACCCGCGCTGGCCAGAGCGTCGGTTGGCATCGCGATGGGTGTTGCGGGCACCGATGCGGCCATCGAAACCGCCGATATCGCTCTGATGACGGACGACTTGTCGCGACTCCCGTGGCTGATTGGACACTCCCGCAGAACGCTGTTCATCATCCGTCAAAACATTGCATTTTCACTGGCGGTGAAGCTGCTGTTCGTCGGACTGACGTTCGCCGGGGTGGCCACCCTGTGGTCGGCCATCGCGGCAGATATGGGGGCATCAATGCTGGTGATCTTCAACGGCCTGCGGCTCCTGCAAAATGTCCCTGTGACGCAGCCGCGAGGGAACTGACTCGCCGCTGACATTTCATCCGCGCGCCTCCGGTTGTCTCACGCTGAACTGATGTGAGCGGTTCAAGAACGGTGTCTTGCGCATCGAATGGCAATTCGCCCCCATCGCGGTCGCGATATAAGTGGCCGCAAGCAGCTATAGCTTCAGGTAACGATTCATGAGAAATCCCTTCCATGAAATGAGTCATGTCGTTGATTAAAGGCGGTATGCTGCTCGCAGGCAAGCCGCAATGGCAGCCACTACGATTTCGGCTTCTTGTTAAACTTCCCGCTCGGCCCGTTCAATTGAACCGGCTTCTCCCCCGCCTTCTCCACAGTTTCCCACATCAGTCGAGGGGAAAGCTTCTTGTCTTTGGCCGGACGAATCGTGTAAGTCTTGGTCTCCAAGCTGGCGCTTGCATCCGCGACATCCGCCGACTTCTTCAGTTGCCCGACAATCGATTTCGAGCAACTTTCACACATCCGCTCAACGACAATCGTGGTCTCGACCAGTTCCGCTGCCACGAGACTGTCACAAGTCGCTGTCACTGCAAAGAGTGACAGCAAACACATCCAGACCAATGAACGATTCATCTCAGACTCCTTTCGGTTCATCCACTTATTTGCAAGAAGACACGCTGTCTTGTGCATCCCACGGAAAACCAGAACCGTTGCCGCATCGCGGATTCGATTCCAGTGCTTCCTTCTCACCATGTCCAAGCTGGATGACAAGCTCTTGGCAATGGCTGGTTCCAACAGTGCACTCGCGCTCAAAACATCGACCTGTGAATACTGTCTTGACGACGCGGTGAGGGTCCATCCCGAACGGTCGCGCGTGCCGCAGAACGATTGTTCCGTCCAATTTCACCACTCGACGAATCTCATCAATCGATGTTCTCGTTAACGGTGTCCGTTCCATAAGAATGAGATCGACAACGTGATCAGGGAGGGGGAGCGCATCCGCCCGCCCCAGAATCCAACGCGGTATTGGCTCACCACGTGTTGGACCGAAAGTACGGTAACGGCGAGGATTGACATTCCAGGCGGCTGAGTGCCGTCCTTCACCGCCAATATCGATCACACAGGGCTGCGATGCCACAGCTGCACGCGCGGTTAGCGACATCCGATCGTCACCCATTTCACTGTCTCCCCCGCAAACTTTCCATCCGCGCTTCGTCAAAGTGTTGTTGACGCCAGACCATCAACTCAGGTCTCAACTCGCATCGCTGCAGCGTTCTCCAGACATCGGTGACCACATTCTCTCCAGTATCAGCAACCGTCACCGACAGCGTCTTCGCCGGAAGATCGAAACGGACATTCCGAACACTGTTCAACTCGCGAAGTTCCGCTGCCGCCATTCGGGAAACACACTCACAACACATGCCGTCCACGGTCACGGTAAGAGTCTCGTCAGTCGCAAGCACGTCTACCGCGATCATCGCGAAAATCAGAATCGGGGCGGACACCACGGCCACCAGCAAGACGATTTCCGCTGTCAGTGCTGTAAAATCCGATTTCATTGAGCCACTCCCTTTCTCGATCTGTTCAAGCCCTCAGCGCTTGTCGTCGGCTGGCGTGAAAACTTGACCGAATCCCATCGATCAGTCGGTGTTGTGTTCAACTTGGCAGAGTCAGACACGTGGTTGGCCGCAGCGATCGCAGCGTGATCGTGGTGTGGACAACCGCACATGCAACCCTGTTGGCTCAAACATCCCAACGTGAGCAGCAGCCACACCATCGATCTCATGGCACGCATCAGGCGTAGCCGCAGGCTGCGGATGCGCATTCGTTTCAAGATCCTCGTCGCAGTTATTCCTCGGATTTCGGCGGTTGCTTGCCGAACTTGGCCTCGTACTGTGCAGCGAACTTTGCCATCAACTCGGGATGGCAGATAAAGCACTGCGAATCGGGGCGGTCGTGCTCTTTGCACCAGTCCCCCTTCTTCTGAAACTCAGCCGCCAGCTTGCTATCGCAGCGGGCACAGACTCCCTCCGGAACACCGTGTTCGTTGCACCACCACCCAGAGTGTTCTTCACCCCCCTCGGCTTTGGATGTCGCATGGTCGTCATGGTCATGCTCCGCCTCCGCAGAGGCGGGCTTTTCGACCGGAGACGGGGCCGGCGCCGAGCCGCTCTGTCCACAGCCGCTCATGACCGACACGGTCAGAGCCAAGGTCGTTGCCATCCAGAATCTAGTTCTCATTCGTCGTTCCTCAGAAGGGTCAGGGGTTTCTCAGTCGAGCCTGCAAACACCAAATCGGCAGACGTTTCTTCCGCATGCTCCCGGTGCTCATGGCGAGCGATTGGAGCGTTAAAGATCAGATACAGCACACGCAGTACGAGCAGCGACATGATCATCGCGCCGATGACGCCGCCGATGACCACCGTGGCCAGGGGACGCTGCACTTCCGCCCCCACGCCCTCGCTGAACGCCATGGGCAGAAAGCCCAGGCTGGCGACCAGCGTGGTCATGAGCACTGGACGCAGCCGGGTGATTGCTGCTTGTGTCACGGCTTCGTCCAGCGGCAAGCCTTTCTGGCGAAGCTGGCGGATGTAGGAGACGAGGATCATGTCGTCCAACACCGCCACGCCGGACATGGCGATGAAGCCGACGCCCGCCGAGATCGAGAACGGCATGTCCCGCAGCCACAATGCGAAGATGCCGCCGACCCACGCGAAGGGGATGCCCGTGAACACGCGCAGTGCGTCGACGAGATTGTGGTAGGTCATGTAGAGCAGGATGAAAATCAAGACGAGGGCGACCGGCACTACGATCATCAGGCGTGTCTTCGCGCGCTCCAGATTCTCGAACTGCCCCCCATATTCAATGCGATAGCGGGCGGACGGTAACGCCACTTGTTTGCCGATTTTCGCCTGGGCTTCCGCCACGAAGCTGCCCAAGTCCCGTCCGCGCACGTTCGCAGTGATCGTGATGCGACGCTGCCCCCACTCCCGAGTGATCGTGGACGGCCCGGCGACGACATCAACGGATGCCAGTCGTGAGAGGGGAATCCGTTCCCCCTTGGGCGTCGAGATCAAGATGTCCCGGATGGACTGTGGGCTCTCCCGGAACTGCTCCGGCAGCCGCACGATCAACGGAAAACGCAGTTGTCCCTCGACGATCTCTCCGACCGGCCTGCTGCCAATCGATTCCACAAAGTCGAGCACATCCTTTGCGGAAACACCGTAACGGGCGATTTGATCCTGCTTCACTTTGATCTGGAGCATCGGCTGACCGGTGACCTGTTCCACGGCCACATCGGCAGCGCCGTCGATGGAATTCAAGACCCCTTCAATTTCCTCTCCCTTGCTGACCAGCACGTCAAAATCGTCGCCAAACAACTTGACGCCCAAGTCGGCCCGCACGCCGGAGACCATCTCGTTAATTCGCATTTCGATCGGCTGCGAGAACCCCAGCTTGACGCCCTTGGTTTCTCGCAGGAGTCGCTCCAACAGAGTGGTGAGTTCTGCTTGAGTTCGGGCTTTCTTCCACTGTGAGCGCGGCTTGAGTGTGATGAAGATGTCGGCCAGTTCGACACCCATCGGATCGGTGGCGATTTCGGCAGTCCCGACCCGGCTCCACACATTCTCCACTTCGTCTGGAAACGCCGCGAGAATGGACTTCTCCGTCTGAGTGTTGGCGCGAACCGATTCATCGAGATCCGTGCCCGCCAGACGAATCACGCCCATCACCAGCGCCCCCTCCGACAACTTGGGCACGAACTCCGAACCGAGATGCGGGGCGATCATCCCGAACGCCAAAATCAAAACACTGGCGGCAAAGCCCAGCACGGCCAGCTTGTGATGCATGGCAAACTGCAGGACCGGATAGTGAATCGCGTGGGCGATCCGCATCAGGAACGGCTCGTGTTCCTCGACTTTCTTCGGGAGCAGGTAACTCGCGAGCACAGGCATCAATGTCAGCGACAGAACCATCGATCCCATCAGGGCGAAGATGACCGTCAGGGCCATTGGCCGGAACATCTTCCCCTCAATCCCTTCGAGCGTCAGGATCGGCAGGTAGACGATCATGATGATCAGTTCGCCGAACATCGTCGGCTTACGGACTTCCACGGCGGCGTCCCGGATGATGTCCAACCGGCTCTTTCCGCTGTTGGAATCGTGAGCGAGGTGCCGCACGCAGTTCTCGATCATCACCACCGAGCTGTCGACGACGAGTCCGAAGTCGATGGCTCCCAGGCTGAGCAGACTGGCCGCGATGCCGAAGCGGTACATGCCCATGAAGGCGAACAGCATCGCAAGCGGAATGGCCAAGGCCACGATGGCGGCCGCCCGCAGATTGCCGAGAAAGGCGAACAGCACCGCAACGACGAACAGGCCCCCCTCGAACAGATTCTTCCGCACGGTGTCGATCACATGATCCACGAGTTGTGTGCGGTCGTAGACCGGTTTGACCTGCACGTTGGGCGGGAGGCTCGCTTCTAGCGACTTCAGCTTGTCCTTCATGGCCCAGGTGACTTCGTGGCTGTTCTCGCCCATCAGCATGAAGCCCAAACCCAGGACGACTTCTCCCTGGCCGTTGGCGGTCACGGCTCCTCGGCGAATCTCGTGACCGATGACCACCTCGCCGATGTCCGAAACCCGGATCGGCACGCCGTCTTTGGCGTCGATGACGATTTGCCGAATTTCCTCGATGTTCGTCGTACGACCGAGACCTTGAACCAGCAGCATGCCGCTCGGCTGGCTGATGTTGCCGCCGCCGACGTTGAAGTTGTTCTTCTGGACCGCCTCGATGACTTGATCGAACGTCAATCCATGCTTGATGAGGTGGTTGGGATCGAGACGAATCTGGTACTGCTTGACGTAGCCGCCCCAACTGTTGATCTCCGCTGTCCCACGAACGGTCCGCATCGGCGGCTTCACGACCCAGTCATGGATCGTGCGCAGGTCGGTGACTTCGGTCCCCTGGCCGGTGACGATGTAGTGGAAGACTTCACCCAGTCCCGTGGCCACCGGACCCATCTTGGGGCGCTCGATACCTTGCGGCATTTCGACCGAGACCAGACGTTCGTTGATCAGTTGGCGGGCGAAATAGATGTCGATGCCGTCCTCGAAGATGACGACGACCTGCGACATACCGAACTTGGAGATCGAGCGCATCTGCTCCAGTCCCGGCAGGCCGCTGATTGCCTGCTCAATGGGAAACGTGATCTGCCGCTCGACTTCTTCGGGACTCAGTGCGGGGACGACGGTGTTGATCTGCACTTGCACCGGAGTGGTGTCGGGGAAGGCGTCGATGTCCAGGTGTTGCAGCGCAAACACCCCGGCCACTCCCGCCGCCATCACACTCAGGATGACCAGCACCCGGTTATGTAGCGAAAAGTCGATGATGCGATTGAGGAAATCCATGTCGATCGAACTCCGATATCTAGTCTTCGTGACAGCCGCAACCCGCGCCGAGGTTGCTGCGCAGGAGTTGAGACAGCAGGACGTTGCTCCCCTGGGTGGCGATCACTTCCCCCGGCAACGCACCGGCCAGCAGCTCCACGTATTGACCATCACTCGCTCCCAGTCGGACCTGCCGGACATGGAAGAACTTGGGCGACTTCTTGTCGAAGTAGTGCTTGTCCCGCACAAAGACGAAGGAGGCGTCCGACGTGGATTGCACCGCTTCACGAGGCACGACGATGGCGTTGGGCTCTTCCCGCAGCACGATCCGGCCCGTGCCGAACGTCTTGTCACGGAGCGATCCATCGTTGTTGGCGATGGCCACTCGGACCTGCAGCGTGCGCGTCTGTTCATCGATGGCCGGACTCACCCAGGCCACCCGACCACTCACCTCCTGGCCGCCGTTGTCGGATCGAAATCGCACCGGCAGACCCAGGCGGACATACTTGGCGTCTTCCTGGCGAACATTGAGCATGAGCCACATTCGAGTGGGATCGCTGACCGTGAACAGCATCTTGGAGGTGTCGACGACTTCTCCCGCAACCACCTGAGAAGTCGTCACGATTCCGCTGTACGGCGTGCGCACGGGGATGAGGTTCGCTGTCTTCGTTCCCGCCGGAAGTGCGTCGACCGCTGCTGGGGACAGACCCAGAAATTGCAGATCACTGGCGAGCGTCTGCGCCGAGCGAGTTTCCAGACCGTCAGGCAGTTCGAATCCCAAGTTGGCCAATGTTTGGCGAACGGAAATCAGCGCGACCTCGGCCTCTTGCAAGGCCGCCTCGGCCTCAATCAGGTTCTTTTGTGGTACCGCGCCACTGCTGGCCGCTGGGCGTAAACGCTCAACCGTCGATTTACGGAGCGCCACCTGGGCAGTTGCTTGCAGAAGCTGGGATTTTGTCTGACCGACCTGGGCAGCATCCACCAGCGCCAGCACATCGCCGGCAGTCACCGCATCGCCGACTGTCTTGAACACCACCGCCACACTGCCGGATACCCGCGTCGACAGGTGTCCCACGCGAGTCGGGTCGAATATCAACTCGCCGTTGGCGGTGATGGCGTCCATCATGGGACGCTCTTGGACCAGATCCACGTCGATGCCCGCCTTCGCGATGCTCTCGGCGGACGAAAACTGGACGCGGCTGGCGTGCAGCGTACTGCGGCTGTTGTTCTCGGGACGAGGTATCAGATTGATCGCCGGGACCGAGTCGTACTTCGGAAGTTGCGGTTCCCCTTTGACCTGCGAGAGTTCCGGGTGATGGATCACGCATTCAGCCACCCCGTGTTCCAGGCAAAAGCCGAACGGCTTTCCCTTCGGCAGCAGTTCCGGGTGACATTCAATGCACTCCGAATCGGGAACCAAATGCTCCGCACACCAGTCATCCGGAGTGACGGTCGCGGTCCCCGTGAGTTCGGACATCTTGGGCAGCTTCCAGCCGGAGTGATGCCCGACGTACATCACTCCGCCCAGCAGTGAGAACACAACCAGGTTCGGCATTGTGTTCAGTGCTGTCATC
>CANJZR010000040.1 GCA_947479075.1 Planctomycetaceae bacterium | reverse complement strand
GGTGCAGGACATGTTCCTGTACGTGGAACAGGACAGCGTCCTGCTGGGCGTGACATCATCCATCCTCATGGTGCTGGTGATCGTCTTCATGTTCCGCAGTATCCGCTGGATGATCCTGCCGCTGCTGGTCGTGCATCCCACGCTGCTCTGGACGATGGGGTTGCTGGCATCGACCGGGCTTCGGCTCAGCATGGTCAGCTCGATGCTGACTTCGCTGACGACGATTATCGGTGTGGCCACCGTGATGCATATCGCCATCGAATACCGAGAGGCCCGGCTACTGCGTCCCCGCCTGGAGGCCTTCCGCGAAGTCTTTGAGAAGCTGGCAATCCCGATCTTCTGGACGATTGTGACGACAGCCATCGGGTTTGGATCGCTGCTGACGAGCAGCATCACCCCCGTTCGCAGCTTCGGGTTGATGATGCTCGTGGCGTCGATGCTGGTGCTGGTAGCGTGTGTCGCGTTCCTGCCAGCTGGGGTCTTAATCGGGAAGCAGGAAACAAATCTCCATCATGGCCATTCCGAGAAACGGCTGACGACCTGGCTGGAATGGCTGTTCGACACCGTGACTTCAAGACGCTGGACGACGATCGCGTTGCTGACAGGCATGTCTGCCCTCTCGGCTTGGGGCTTCAGATATCTGACGATCGAAACTGACTTTAGTAAGAATTTTCGCGACAGCAGCCCGATCGTTCAGTCGCTGAATTTCTTTGAGTCGAAGTTCGGCGGTGTCGGGACCTGGGAGGTGAACTTTGACGCCCCCAAGGAACTGAACGATGAGTTCCTCGAGCGAGTCCGAAAGCTCACGGCCGATCTGGAGGCCTTGCGGAAAACTCCCGATGATCCCGTCGGGGCAGAACTCACCAAGATCGTCTCGCTGCCCGCGACCCTGGACGTGATCCCGCGTGTCTCTGCTCCAACGCTCGAACTCCGTCGCGAGATCCTGAGAGACAAGCAACCGGAATTCGAGATATCGCTCTACAACGCGGAACAGGGCCGTATGCGCGTCATGTTGCGGGCTCGCGAACGACAGAACGCCGAGGTGAAGCTGGAACTCATCCGTCGCGTGCAGGAAATCGCTCGCCGGACTTTTCCCGAGGCTGAAGTTACGGGACTCTATGTGTTGCTGGCCAATCTGATTTCCAGCCTGTTGCGAGATCAGTTGACGAGTTACGGGCTGTCGGTGGCTCTGATCGTGCTTTGCGTGTGGATTCCGTTCCGTCGACTCTCCTGGGCCATCATCGCCATGTTCCCGAACGTGTTGCCGACTTTGTGGCTGATCGGGGGAATGGGTTGGCTCGGGCTTCCGATTAACATCGGCACCGCGATGATCGCCAGCGTTTCACTGGGGCTGACGATCGACTCCAGCATTCACTATCTGGCGGGGTATCAGCGCGCGATCCGTGAAGGCAAGCCACATCTCCAGGCTCTCCGCGAGTCGTCAACGCACATTGGTCGAGCCCTCGTATTGTCGAACGTGGCGCTGGTCCTGGGATTCTCTGTCCTGTCTTTGTCGAACTTCCTGCCACTGGTTTACTTCGGGATCCTCGTCAGCTTCGCCATGTTGAGCGGGCTGGTGGGGAATCTGGTCCTGCTGCCATCGCTGATGCTGGGGTTGGAAGAGATTGGAGATGTCGTCGAGCCCGTGGCGGAACCTAATGCCGACGACGACTCGAAACCGATCTGACCCTCTGCATCGAGTCATGCGGATCTGCCCCTCAAAGGTAGCCGAACGGCGAATGATTTTTCGCTCATGCGGATGTCCGATTCCAACAGCGGACAGTTGTCGTTCCGTCGGGTTTCCGACATGCTGACGTGATCGTCGAGCGGTGCTGTTCGTGCTGCTCGCTGAACGCTCTGGAAACGGGAGGCCGCGCCATGTCTCGCTGGTTAGGTTGGGTGTTATTGGTCGTCTGTTGTGGCTTGCCAGCTGGCCTGCCTCAGGTATCCGCAGATGATGCGGCGTCTGGTCCGATCGGAACAGTCGAGTTCCAGCCATTGGCTGCGGCGACAGCCCGCCTGATGGAAGCCCTCGAGTTCCAGGGAACTCCGCTTCCGGAATCTGACTCAGCTGCGATTCGGGAGATTCTGAAGTCCGGCTCGGGACGCGAGGGCGTGCTGGCGATCCAGAAGATCCTGGATGCTCACTGTCTGGCCTTTGTGCGGATCAACCCCGAGAGCCGCGTGTCGGCCTCTCCCGGTCCGGCCCCGAAGCTACTGATCCAGCAGGGTTGGCGGACATTTCTCGTCAAAGTCCACAACGAAGCGGGCGTGACGGCTGAGCTGAAGGTGAGTAGCCCGCAAGCAGACATTAACTATCAGCAGGGGAAGGGGCCCCGCGAACGCCCCCAGAAGGACCAGAAGCTCGTCACCGCCGAAGAGGCTGCGGCACGATTCCTCGATATCGACGCGACACAGAGCCAGCCTCTGACGCCGAGTCTTTCAGGGCTGCTGGTCGAGTATCGACTGGTCCAACTCTTTAGTCGCGACAAAGGCGACCGTGAAGCCACTCTGAGTTTTGATGTCGGCCAGGGGACCCAGGACCTCGGCTTCCGCAACGAGACTCCGATACTGTTCAAATCGACGCCAGCTGTCGACGTGGTCATTGATGTGCGGGATGTCGATGGCAGCCCGACCAGTGCGGCCTTTACGTTCAAGGATGCTCGGGGACGTGTCTACCCGCACACCAAGCGGCGTCTGGCTCCCGACTTATTTTTCCATCATCAGATTTATCGGGCGACGGGCGAGACCGTGACGCTGCCTCCTGGCGAGTACACCGTCACCGTGCAGCGTGGTCCAGAGTACTATGTCGAGACGCTGCCGCTGAGCGTGAAGCCCGATGCGGTCAACCAGCGGATGCCGGTCGCGCTGCGGCGCTGGATTCACCCGGCGAAGCGTTTCTGGTTCTCGGGAGACCATCACGTTCATGCAGCTGGCTGTTCGCACTATGACAGTCCGACGGAAGGTGTCGGCCCCGCCGATATGATGCGTCATATCCTGGGCGAAGACCTTAACGTCGGTTGTGTGCTGTCCTGGGGCCCGTGCTGGTATACGCAGAAGCAGTACTTCGAGGGGAAGGTCAACGCTCTGTCGAAGCCCGATTATCTGATGCGGTATGACGTGGAAGTCAGCGGGTTCCCGTCCTCGCACGCGGGACATCTCTGTCTGCTGAGGTTGAAGGAAGACGACTATCCAGGCACCACATTGCTGGAAGAGTGGCCCAGCTGGACTTACCCCGTCCTCGAATGGGGACAGAAGCAGGGCGGTGTCGTCGGTTATAGCCACAGCGGCTGGGGGCTGGAGCTGCCTGATTACATGCCCGACGGTTCACGGAAAATGAGGAGTGGTCCGCAGCAGGACTGGAAGGGACGCTGTGCGGATAAGCTCCCCGATGATGCGTTGCCGCCGTTCAATGGAATCGGGGCGAACGAGTTCATCGTCACCGGGCCACTGGGGGTCTGTGACTTCATTTCAGCTGTCGATACGCCAGCGATCTGGGAACTGAATATCTGGTACCACATGCTGAACTGTGGGGTTCGAACTCGCATCAGCGGCGAGACCGACTTCCCCTGCATCTATGGCGACAAGGTCGGACTCGGTCGGATTTATGTCCAACTGGCCAAGGACCAGCCGCTCGATTTCGATGCCTGGTGCGAGGGGCTCAAGCTTGGGCGCAGCTACTGTGGTGACGGGCTCAGTCACGTCATCGATTTTCAGGTGAACGATGTCACTCTTGGTGCCAAGACCGACCAGGGTATCAGTCAGGTGAACCTGGCTGCTCCCGGCAAGGCCCATGTGACCTTTGACGTGGCGGCACTGCTGGCGGAGAAGACATCGCCGGCGACTGAGAAGATTCGGACGGCCCGCCTCGACGCCAAGCCTTACTGGCACCTCGAACGCTGTCGAATCGGCGAAACCCGGAAGGTCCCTGTTGAGATCATTCGTAACGGCGAGGTCGTTGACCGCCGCGAGATTGAGGCCGATGGCAAGACGCTGTCGGTTGTTGCCGACATCGATATTCCGGAATCGAGCTGGGTGGCGGTTCGCATCCTGCCGAGTGTTCACACGAATCCCATCTGGGTCCAGGTGGCAGACCAACCGATTCGCGTCTCAAAGAGTGCTGAATGGTGCATCAAGTCTGTCGATGTTTGCTGGGACAAGAAGAAGCGTAAGATTCGAGAGGCCGAACTCCCCGCTGCAGAGGCGGCCTACCAGAAGGCCAAGGCCTACTACGAGGCTCTGGTGGTGAAGCCCTAGTTGCGGGATTGCAGAAAGTCAGCAATCCGGCAGACGTCGAGCTGGAGTTTGATAATGCCAATTCCAGCTTCGGGGACCTCGCAGCATTCTCTTGCTCTGAGAGTGGGGGCTGTTGTGCTGTGTGGTGGTCGAAGCTCTCGCATGGGGACATCCAAGGCACTGCTTCCCGTCGGGCACGAGGTCATGCTGCAACGGGTCTGTCGGCTACTGGCCCCACTCGTCCACACGATTACTGTCGTGGCCGCTGAGGGCCAGGAACTCCCCGACTTGTCCAACGAGTGGCTCTCAACCACCACGAGTCGCCCGCTCAACTGCGTGAGCCGCGAGATGCTCGCCATCGACGAGCCGTTCATTCGCGTTGTTCGCGACCCTGTCGAGTACCGGGGCCCTCTGGCCGGGTTGGCCGTGGGGCTAGCCGATCTACGGGGAGTAGTCGATTGTGGGTATGTCTCGGCCTGCGACACTCCGCTGCTGCGTCCCGACTTTGTGGCTGCGATGATCGATTCGTTGGGTGACGCCGAGATCGCAGTGCCGTTCGATGGTCAGTTCCATCATCCCCTGGCAGCGGTCTACCGAGTCTCCGTACTGCCAAGGATCGAGGAGTTGCTGGCGGCGGATCGATTGCGTCCGGTGTACCTGTTTGAGAAGTGCCAAACGCACGAGATCCCCGTGGCAGACTTGCGTCGTGTGGACCCCGCTCTGGACTCGCTGTGCAACACCAACACTCCCGAGGAGTATGCTTCTGTGTTGGCCCGTCTGGCCGGTGAGGAGACACCGTGATGGATGGCAAGTTGCCGCCGTACACTCATATCCCGGGCATCACGCCGCATCCTATTCGTGATCCGGCGGGGCACTCGTACCAGGAGCCAAAGTCGTTGGCGGAGATCCTGGAATCGGGGCGGCACCAGGCCGCGGTAACACTGGAGAACCTCCCGCAACATCCCGAGTTCGCCCGGGCTGTCACGCTCTTCAACGCGGGTTACTACTGGGAGGCTCATGAGGAGTGGGAGTCGCTCTGGCACAGAGCGGGTCGTACCGGACTCGCTGCCGACTATCTGAAGGGCTTAATCAAGTTAGCCGCAGCTGGGGTCAAGCTTCGTGAGCGCAACGCATCGGGAGTGGAACGCCATGCCCAGCGGGCGCACGAGCTGTTCGAATCGGTGGAGGGCGGCATACCCTCAGACTGTGACCGGACAGTTGGAATGGCTTTGCCTCGACTCATGGCCCTGGCCGAGCGGCTGATTCATCAGCCTCCACCGTTTCCCGAGGATCGAACGGGTCAGCCAGTGGTGGCCCTGCCGCGTCTGCCTGCGGGGATTACGCCTTGAAGAATGGATATGTCAGCGGATATTTCTCGACGATCCCCTGCTTCGCCTTCAGGCCGACGAGAATCGGGCAGACGATACTCATGAAGATTGCTCCCAGAATCATGAAGTATCCATAAGTCAAAGCGGTCATAATTCCACCGACCACGATCAGTATCAGCTGACAGATCAGGAAGTTGATCGCATTGCGTCCGTGCTGGTCGATGATGGGGTCGTCTTTACGAGTCTGCCACATCACGATGGGGATGACATAGCCCGCGCCGAGCGCAGCCATGTTGGCGAGCATGGAGAGGTGGAGCCACATGGCGTAATTCTGCCGCCGCTCATCGGCGTTCGTCCCACTTCCCAGTCCCACGGAAGTCAGCAACTTGTCGAACGAGTCATTGGAGGCGGTCCCCACACTGTTCAGAAGGCGAATCTTGGTTTTGCGGAACTCATCATCCGAAAGGATGCCTGACTGACGCAGCTGATCCAGCTTCTTGATTTCTTCGGCAATCGACATCGAAGAGCCTTCGATCGAGAGTGGTGTCAAAGAATCCCCGTTCCAGAACACCGGCTGACTCAGCCAATCGCTCAAGGGGAACGACCATGACGGGATGCGTCTGGTGTCGCTCGCCCTCGCTGACGCTTCGGGGTGGTGAGCGTCAGTGGCGATACCGCCACTGACTGTGTGAACCGGGAGTTTCTCAGAGGACTCGAAAGTAGGGAAGACCGGTATTCAACGGTTACTGTGGCGTCGCGGGGAGAACTTGTTCCACGCGGCTGATGACTCGTCCCGCATGGAGCCGGGTTTCGATCAATGTGCCGAGCGTCAGGACTTCGGCATCCTGAATGACCACGCCGCTCTGAGCATCCTGAGTAATACTGTAGCCTCGGGACAGAACCTGAAGTGGGGAAAGAGCGTCCAGGGTTGAGGTTAGTTCGGCCAGTCGAGATCGAGCCCTCACCAATCGCGAATCAGCCGACCGGCTGAGTCGACCGAACAGGTCATCAATCTGCGTCCGCGAGCGTTCCAGCTGTTGCCAGGGATCGGCCAGTACCGGTCGAGCTGCCAGGGAGTCGAGCCGATGTAGCGAGCTCTCGATCCGGGAAGTCACGGTTCGCTGTAAGCGTCGTTCGAGATGTTCGAGATCAGCCAACAGCTCATTGGAGTCAGGGACCACGATCTCGCCCGACTCGGAGGGAGTCAGCGCGCGACGGTCGGCCACCAGGTCGCTGATGCTGACATCGATTTCGTGGCCGACGGCGCTGATGATGGGGATCGGACACGCCGCGATGGCCCGGGCGACGACCTCTTCGTTGAACGGCCACAAGTCCTCGAGGCTGCCACCACCGCGACCGACGATCGCGACATCGACGCCCTCCAGTCGGGGCAGCAATCGAATGCCCATGGCGATCTTGTCGGCGGCTCCGTCTCCCTGCACCGGGACGGGGACGATCACAATGTTGGCTGCTGGCCAGCGCCGCAGGATGATCTGCAGCATATCTTTAACGGCGGCCCCTTGCGGGCTGGTGACCAATGCTATGCGGTTGGGGATCCGCGGCAACGGTCTCTTCCGTTCAGGGGCAAAGAGTCCCTCGGCTGCCAGCTTCTCCCGTAACTGACGGAAGGCCAGTTCGAGCGCTCCGATCCCTTCCGGGACCAACTCCTGCACGACCAGCTGATACGTTCCACGGGCCGGGTAGAGATCGAGCCCGCCGACCGCGACGACTTCCAGTCCGTCCTTGAGCTTGAACTTGAGCTGACGAGCAGTGTCCCGCCAGAGGACCGCCCGCAGCTGGGACTTGCTGTCCTTGAGAGTCAGGAAGACGTGCCCGTTTGCTGACTGGCTGAGATTGGAAATCTCGCCCCGCACTGCGATCAATGGGAACGCATCCTCCACGTGGGACTTCAGCAACCCCGTGAACTCGGTCACGCTCAGAATCGGGATTTGCTGAGCCAATATCTCGTCTCATTCTTGTTGGTTTGTCGCGAGTGGTCGCTTGGCGGGCCGGGTGTTCCCGGGCCAGCTTCGTCCTCTAAAGTCCGCGAGACAGCAGGAACAGACCGACCAGAATCAACGCCATAAAGAAGAGGATCTGCAGGAAGAGCCGGACTGACTTGCGCATGATCGTAGGCGTCGACTCATAACGAGTCGCGGTCCAGATCAAGCTGACGACCGCGGCCAGCGGGAGCAGATTCAGTGTGTACATCATGATTTGTTGTCCGAGGTTAAAGAGCGATGCGGACTGGTCCACGCGGTCTAGATTACGCCGCGGGTGGCGGCGGTGCCGGAGTATTCTCATCGTCGTAGTAACCATAGGCCGGCCCTTCGACGGCGTCCCAGATCGCTAGCAGATTCATCAGCCCCGCGACCCAGACGAAAACCATCGCCAGTTCCTGGTACTTGCCCCGCTCACGATGCCACTCCGCCTCTTCCTGCTGATCGAGGGGACAGGCGAACCAGTTCATCAGCGGGCGAGGAATCTTCCCGAGCAGCTCGCCCAGGTACTCGCCTTTCTCATCGACTACGGAAGCTGTCACCGCCAGCTGCCGATCGGATCGGATGGGTTGATCGAGGTGGACCTTGTTGGCGAGATCGAAAGTCAGCGGCTTCCCATCGAGCGACCCCGCAAACTTCCCACCGATTGCTGGACCAAAGTCACCCTTGGCCGCGACCAGAGACAGGGTTCCGGTCACATCGCCAGTCTGATTGGCGTTCTCGGCCCGCATGTTCAAGCGGCCCTGAAATGAGTATTCCTCGGGGCCCGCAATGGTGATGGGTGAGGTGTTGTCTTTGGAGTAGTAGCGGCTCGACTGATAGACCGCCCAGAGCGACGGGAGCCCGACTCCGGCCTGCCCCGCGAACTTGAGCACAGCGGCAGTCTGCATATTCCCCCGGTCAGGGGCCTGCAGAGCTTTCCAGTCCGACATGGCCATGCCGGTCCACCACGACCCCCAGACACCAAATGCGAAGACAAAGGCCTTGAAGAACCGTCGCTGGTAGAAATGCCCCGCCCCGGGGAACAGGAACGCCAGAATCCCCGCGACAATGGGATTACGGAGATCGATCTTGGGGGGAGGCGTGGTCATAGTCTGCACTCGGGACAAAGGACAAGCCTGCGAATTCTAGGGAATTCGCCCGGGGAGAGCTAGGTGCGGCTCTCCTGGCGAGGCGGGGCCGAAGGTCTGGCCCCACCTCTCGATTCCGTCGACTGTACTCGGACCGAGGAAGTTGCCACCGCGCCAGGCAATCGGGGCACTATCTCATGAATTTGATGCTATTGATCGCCCGTGCCAGAGGTCTCGGGCCGGGCCAGCATGGAGTGATGAATCATCCAATAAATGGCAGCTGTGGTCATTCCACCGAGCAGCGTGGCGAACGTCCAGGCCTGGATACCGACAAACCAGAGTTTGCGACCAGCTGCCACGCGGTCAGTGCTGTCGTTGTAAACGCCGATCGCGACCAGAATATGCAGTACCAAATTCGCCAGCGCAAAGGGCATCAACAGGTTAGAGAGCCCGGTGGAATAGAAGAATGGCATCTGGGATGTCCTTAGGTTTGGGAAGTCTGAGTGCGGGGCGCAGATTTCGGTTTCGATCGCACGGGACCACGGATGTCGCCTTTTCGAATTCACCGACATGCAAAACAGCCCAGCGGCGAGGACCGCTGGGCTGGAGAGAGTTGTAGTTCGACAATCTGGGAGTGTTTACTTCATCTCCCAGAACTTCACGCAGACTGGCGAGGGGCATTTCACCTGAGACCCGGTCGGAGTCAGCATCCCCGTTTCCTGGTCGATCTTGAGGACGACCAGATTGTCGGTGTCCTGGTTCGCAGCCACGATGTACTTGCCGCTGGGGTCGATACAGAAGTTGCGGGGAGTTTCGCCGAGGGTCGACTGGTTGCCGACATGAGTCAGACGGCCGTCAGCTGGATTGATGGTATAGATCGCGATGCTGTGGTGTCCGCGGTTGGAGGTGTAAGCGAACTTCCCGCTGGGGTGAACCTGGAATTCAGCGGTCGAGTTGCCGGGCACGGGCTTCCCATCGGGCAGTGAGGTCACCGTCTGAAAGGCGGCGAGGACTCCGCCTGGCTGAACCTGAAACGCAGTCACCTCTGAGGTGATCTCGAGATTCGTGTAGGCAAACTTGCCATTCGGGTGGAACGCGAAGTGACGCGGCCCTCCGCCCGGCTTCGTCGAGGTCGATGGCGGTTCGTTGGGAACCAGCTGGCCGTGGTCGGCATCAAACTTGTAGACCAGAATCTTGTCGAGTCCCAGGTCGGCGACCATGGCATAATCACCCGTCGGATCGACATTGATCGAGTGCGCGTAGGGAGCCTTCTGGCGTTCGGGGTCGACACTCGAACCGTGGTGCTTCACGAAACAGCTGGTCGGCTTGAGCGAACCATCCGGATTGATCGGCAGGCAGGCACAGCTGCCCCCGCTGTAGTTCGCGATCAGCAGGTTGCGTCCTGTTGGATCGACGACGAGATGGCAGGGCGAACCACCCCCGGTGATCTCCCCGTTAATCCGGTCCAGCTTGCCGCAGACTGGATCGATTTTGTACGCGGAAACTCCGCCGCCCTTCTTGCCGTCAGTCGATTCGACCTCGCTGACGGCGTACAGGTACTGGCGATTGGGATGAATGTTCAGGAACGACGCGCTCGACTGCTTGGCAGCCAGGCGAGCCGCGGTCAGCGTGCCCTGATCGCGGTCGAGTTCGAGGACATAGAGCCCTTCCCCACCGCGAGTGTTGTACGTCCCGATGAAGGCCCGCACGACGTCACCACCCACTGCCAGCCCCGAGTGCAGCAGCACCGTGGCCCCGAGTGCCAGACAAGCTTTCCACAGCCCGATTCCCGAACCTCGCATAATCGTCCTCGCTGTTCCCGTGATGTGACACTCTGCACGATCCATGCGATCAATTGGCCAGTCGAAGCCAGCCAAGAGGTCGCTGCTTCGTGCAGTTGAACCGAGTTGTCGTCGCGGAACAAGTCAGCGGGGGATGGCTTGGGGGCGGTAGCTTTCATTCGGTCGATTGCGGCGAGCCGTGGCAGGGACGAACGGGGGCTTGTGAGAGAGGCCAATTGCGACCAAGGCACGAAAGGCAACGTTCGCGATGTGATGAGCATTCCAGGCTGTCCCCAATCTCTTCGATCTGGAATCTGTCGATCGGCAGAGGTATCGTTTGAGACGACTCGATTCCGGGTCTTCCTCGCTCCGTTCTCTCACGTAAGGTCTCTCCGCTATGAGTATCGTCGACGATGTGATCAATCAGTTGGGCGTGACACGGGAACAGGCTGAGGCGGGCTTGGGCCTGATATTCAAGATGGTCAAAGAGAAACTCGGCCCCGAGTTTTCGCAAGTGACGGAACTGGTCCCCAATGTGAACCAGCTGATCAACAAGGCCCCAGCTGAGGGAGCCGCCGAAGGGGCGGGAGGGGGCTTGATGGACGTCCTGGGCGGCATCGCTGAAAAACTGGGAGTCAGTGGACTCGGCAAGCTCGTCGAACTGGTCGACGGCTTTAAGAAGCTGGGACTCGATGCCGAGACGCTCCAGAAGTACGTCAAAGTCGTGCTGGCGTTCATGGAGTCGAAGGGCGGAGTCGCGGTCAAAGAGCTATTGAACAAGGTCCTGACCGCGAAGTAGATCTTTGCCGCCAATCTGCGGGCCAGCCGGTGACTGGCCCGCTGTATCTTTCCATTCGAGGCCTCCTTGAACGCTCCGTCCTCTGCTCCCTCGGCTCGCCCAACTCCACTCAAGCCCAAATGGGTGGCTGTGGGGATGCTTCTGCTGGTCGTGTATCTGTTACTGCGACCGTGGCTGGTCGAGCGGTATGGCTGGGACTTACCTGGCTTGACCGATGCCAAGCCGAAGGTGAATTCTCCGGGCGAGACCAATTCTCCTCGTGAACGACGCGACCATCGCCCGGTGGATGTGTCGATCGTTCCGGAGCAGGGGGAGCCGGTTGCCGAAGAGAAAGACGCGGAGGTACAGATCGCGTCCCACGACATCCAGTCGAAGCCCAAGACTTCACCGGTCGACAAACCCGCTACTCCGGTGTCGACCCCACCCGCCAGCAACTCCAAACCCAAGAACAGCTCTAATCCAGCAAAACCACCGGGTGGAGCCCCCACGGCGAAATGGAGTGGGCTCAAGTCGATCGGTCGCGGAAAGTTTGAATCTCCGAGCGGACTCGTCTACGACCAGTACCGCATCGATCATGTGATGGAACACAGTCGGGACAATACCGACAAGCCGAGCCATGGGGTGTTCACAGCGACGACTCAGAACGAGGTCCTGGCTCTGATCGATGAGGCGTTTGACCTCACGAAGAAACGCGGCCCTCCCCAGGTGATCACGGAAGATGAAGGCGACCGCACTGCATACACCGTGAATCTGAGTCGTCAGATCGGCCGAGCTGGAGGACAGAGCGGGGCTCGCCGCCGCAATCCTCCATTGCAGAAGATCAAAATCGTCGTCGAAGAAACTCGCGTCATCACTGCCTACCCGACCAACTGAAGGTCCAAACCTTCCAATTCATAATCTGTGTAATCCTCTTAATCTGTGGATCAATCCCTGGTCCGATGCATTCGTAGGACAGCGAATCAGGAAGAAGAGATCTCCACAGATTTCGAGGATGACACAGATTCAAGCAGGTTCCGAATCAGGCGTTCGTCTCGCGGAGTTTCCTGGCCCGCTCGAAGGCTGCTTCGATCTGGCGCTGGATCTCCGGGAGCGGAGTAAGCAGTTCATTCGGGTTGTCGACCGGCGTCACGCGATTCGTTTTCGGGTCCCAGTGAACGGCCCCGAATCGGGCAGGCTCCTTGATCCCAGCTACGACATTTCCGAGTCCGTCCCCCTGGTTGAAGTGCCAGAACTCATATGGGAAGTGAACGAACCCGTGGGCTTCGAGCATGGCGGTGATCTCCAGCCGGTTCTGGATGAATTCCGGCTCGACGAATGGAGACCGCATTGGCGTCCGCTCGCTCATCTCCAGATAGGGATTCCCGCGCCACACTTCGGTGCCGTCATCGCGTCGAAAGACGGAGACATCGATGGCCGATCCCGACATGTGAGTTCCCACCTTCGGCAGGTTAGAGATCAGCACATTGGCCCGGCGTGAGACCAGCTCCACGGATGGGATCTCGCCGCCACATTCCCAGATGCATTTGTTGAGGATTACATCGAACAACGCCGGCTTGCGTCCCAGCTGGGCCTGCATCTCCAGCGAGCGATAGCCGTCTTCGATCTTCAGGATCCAGCCGCGATTGTTCATGTCGCGTCCGACATCCATGACGCGCTTGGCCAGACTCTCTCGCATAAAGAGTACGCGTTCGAGTTCGCCCGCAATCTTCGACGTGGAGAAGAGCATCTCCACACCGGCCTTCTCAGCTTCCTCCCGCAACGATGCGAATCCCTCACCGCACTCGCGGACTTCAAAGGGGGTGACATCTTCAATGAGCTTGTAACCCAGGTCCATCTGCTGGGCCCAAAAGGCTCGTCTGGCAACGTCATCTGCTTCGGTCATGATGATCTCGTGGTGTCGTGTCGTGAGAGAGTGCGAGGCGTTGTGAGTATGGTAACGGTTATTTGCGAGAGCGAAGAAACGCGATCAGATCGAGCCACTCC
>CANJZR010000039.1 GCA_947479075.1 Planctomycetaceae bacterium | reverse complement strand
GTTTACCGGCGAAGAACGCGGGCTGCTCGGCTCAGCGCATTATGTGAAGAAGCCGCTGTTTCCGATCGAACAGACGGTCGTGATGTTCAACCTCGATATGATCGGCCGCATGGAGCAGTCCAAGTTGACCGTCTACGGAACCGGGACATCGCACTTCTGGGACAACCGGGTCGATGAGGCCGGGAAGGCCAGCGGACTGACGCTGATTAAGAAGCCTGAGGGTTTCGGACCGAGCGATCACTCCTCGTTCTATGCCGTCAAGATTCCGGTACTACATGTCTTCGGCGGGCTGCACAGTGACTACCACCGTCCCAGCGATGACGTGGAAAAGCTCAACGTCCCCGGCATGCGGCAGGCGACCGACTTCTTCGAGACGCTGATCCTGCAGGCCGCTCAGGCTCCCGCGAAACCCGATTACATCGAGATCGCAGGCAAGGCGGAGATCGAACGCACCGGCAGCCGTCCCTACTTCGGCAGCATTCCCGATTTCAATTCGGACCAGAAGGGTTATGCGCTGATGGGCGTTTCCCCCGGTGGCCCCGCCGACAAGGCCGGGATCAAGGCGGGAGATGTCATCATCCAGGTCGGTGAACACAAGATCGGTAGCCTCGACGACTTCGATTTCGCCATCCGCAAGTTCACAGCTGGGGATCAAGTCGATGTCACTGTGCGGCGTGGTGGACAGGATGTCACACTGAAGGTGACGCTGGGCAAACCACGCGGCGGGTGAGAAGCCATATAGACTGATGATATCCGGGAGCCTGCGTTTCAATGCGATTCAGTCTTATACTCGCGGGTAGCATGCTGATCGCATTGGGACTCCAGTCCCCTTCAACAGGGTGGCTGATCGCCTGGCTCGGTCTGAACTTAGTTGCACTCGGCATCGCTCACTGGACGAGTAACCGCCTCGCCTTTGGGAAGCGGTCAAACGGAACGCTTCCCCTCTGGAGCATCATTGCGTTTCTGCCACTCCATGTATTTACGTGGGGGACATGGCATTTGATACGGATAGTCAGTCACGAACCTGCCTTATGCCGAGTCGATGACAATCTCACGATAGGCCGTCGGCTCCTCCCGTCAGAAGTGACGCAATCGTGGGATGAGTACATCGATTTGACGGCTGAGTTCATCGAGCCAAAGCGGCTGCGTTCCAAGGAAGGATTTCGATGTATCCCGATACTCGATGGAGCATCATTGCCACCGGCAGCATTGCTGGAAGAGATCTCGAAGACATCCTCTGGCCATGTCTTTGTTCATTGCGCACAAGGGCACGGCCGAACTGGTCTGTTCGCAATTGCGCTGCTGATACACCGAGGATTGGCAAACTCACCGGAAGACGGTTTGCGAAAACTTCAGAGAGTTCGCCCAGGCGTCCGACTGAGTTCTGAACAGATAAGTTGCCTCATACGCTTCGCCGAACAACAAAAAATGAAGGACAACGATCTGGAGCGGCAGGCGTGAGCCTGCCGAGGGGTGATCAGTCTTTGGGCTCGTGACTGCAACTGAATGGTTGAAATGAGTGAATCAACAGAATGGGCCAAGCCTGGATAAGGTTGCACTGCTCGGCAGGCTGACGCCTGCCGCTCTTCAGATTATTGAACTATCGACGGCCGCGGCGATGAGGCGGCTTTCCGCCATCGAGTCGGTCGAGTTCGATCAACCGGCGGTCGGCATTGAACACCGGAAGCGGCAACTTACGGGCCAGCTCCGCAGCCTGCGCCGGATCGAGGTCGTCACGCCGGGTCCCGGTCCCACGGAAAATCGACAGCCCCTTGCTGCGGGCAATCATCTCGCGACGGGAACGACCGTCGGGGGCGTCGGGCCAAGGGGTGCGGTGTTCCTCGAATTCGAAGAAGAACGCACAGATCTCCTTCATATAAGCCCAGTACGCCGGGTGATCGGTCTGGATGACAAATCGCCCTCCGGGGACGAGGGCCTGCCACACGAGCCGCAAGAAGTCAGGCGTCACCAGCCGCAGACTCACCTCATCCGAGCGATAGTACGGCTGCGGATGGTAGCAGTGGATCTCGGTCACAGACGCGGCGGGCACATGCCGCTCCAGCAGTTCGCGGCCACCAATCACCGCGAACCGCATCTGATGCAACCCACGCTGGTTTCCCCGGCGGGTCGCGTAACGGATCACCACCGGCAGGATATCGATCGCCAGTATGTTGTAATCGGGTAACCGGTACGCATGTGTCAGCGCGGATCGACCGTTCCCCACACCGATGTCGATCAGCACGGGACCACGCCGATCAAACAGTTCCTCAAAGTTCAACAGCCCTTCGGGAACCCGTTTCAGTGCCGTTTTCGCCCACTGATCGGGCTCCAGGATCTTCCCGGGAAAGGGAACTCCGAACTCGTACTCGATGCCGTCTTCAGAGATTTCAGTCCCGTTCAAGTGTCACTGCTCATTCGCGGAGGCCGGGTTAATCGGTGACTCTTAGTATGAGGGACATGCCGTTTCCTGCCAACGGTGGGGCCGGAGGAAGGGCCGTCACGATTGCCCGTGTATGAAAAACTGGTCATCGGTCGGAATTTCCCGGGAGAACTGAATTCAACAAACTTATTTCCGCAGAACATTCGCTGATCCCAAGGTGTCTTTTCCTAAGGCGAACTGGGTTGTTACAATCTCGCCACCCAAGGAGGCGCGCGGAATGCTGACTCATCTCAAGATTTTTCTTGTCGACCAGATCGGTGAAGTTGTCGTCATCACCCCCGGCGGTGACGGGAACGGGTTCCGCTATAACGATTTGCACTCCGAAACAAATGCCATCCGTGGCCATATGATGAAGCCGGGATCAAAGCATCTCGTCGTCGATCTCTCGAAGATGGACTACTTCGGATCGGAGTTCATCGGTGCGTTGGTCTCAATGCTGCGTGAGGTCAAAAACCGCGGCCACAAAGCCAGCTTCTGTTCCGCCAACCCTCAGATGATGAGCGTGCTGCAGAACATGAGCCTGTTCAAGCTCTGGCCGCATCACGCAACGCGTGAGGAAGCGGTCGCAGCTGCGAGTTAGTTCTGGGAACGCGTCAGGCGATACGACTGGTCACGAGAAAACAGAAAGCCCGGTGGTTGTATCCACCGGGCTTTTCCATTTTGCGAATGGTCGCTGATCTCAGCCGTCCATCGCCCCGAGGTCGCCGCCTGACTGCACCGCCTTGTAGTTCTGCTGGAACATCACTTCCAGCACCTTGGCCGATGCGTCATAGGCCTCCTTGTCGGCCCAGCTTTCGCGGGGATTGAGAACCGCGTCGGGCACACCCGGGCAGCGAGTGATCCGGTGCAGACCAAAAATCGGATCGGTCTCGGTCGGAGCAGTCCGCAACGCTCCGGAATGAATGGCGTCGACGATCGCCCGGGTTTCCGCGAGCTTCATCCGTTGCCCCACTCCGGGAGGTCCACCGGTCCAGCCCGTGTTCACCAGCCAGACACTGGCGTTGTGGCGTTTCACCTTCTCGGCGAGCAGTTCGGCGTACTTATTGGGATGCCAGACGAGAAACGGTCCGCCGAAGCAGGGACTGAAGGTTGCCTGTGGCTCGTTGACCCCCTGCTCCGTTCCAGCCACCTTCGCGGTGTAACCGTTGACGAAGTGGAACATCGCCTGCTCGGGCGTGAGCTTCGCCACCGGCGGCAACACACCGAACGCATCACAGGTCAGGAAGATCACCTCGGACGGATGCCCGGCCATGCATGGCAGCTTGGCATTCGGCATGTATTCGATCGGGTAGGCTCCGCGCGTGTTCTGGGTGATGCTGGTGTTGTTGAAATCGACATGGTGGTGAGCCTCGTCGTAAACAACATTCTCCAGCACCGAGCCGAAACGCAGAGCCTGGAAGATCTCTGGCTCACGCTCACGGGAGAGATAAATCGCCTTGGCGTAACAGCCGCCTTCCACATTGAAGATCCCGTCATCGCTCCAGCAGTGCTCATCGTCTCCAATCAGCTGGCGACGCGGGTCGGCAGAGAGTGTCGTCTTGCCAGTTCCGGAGAGTCCGAACAGCACAGAGCTTTCCCCGGTCGTCGGGTTGCAGGTGGCAGAGCAGTGCATCGACAGCACTCCCCGCTTGGGCATCAGATAATTGATGATCGTGAAGACGCCCTTCTTCATCTCACCGGCGTACTCGGTCCCGAGGATCACGAGTTCACGCTGCTCAAACGACAGGTCGACACTCGTCTGCGAAGTCATCCCCGACGTGTACCGGTTGGCTGGGAACCGCCCCGCGTTGTAGATCACGAAGTCGGGCTCGCCAAAGGTCGCCAGCTCTTCATCGGTCGGGCGAATCAGCATGTTGTGCATGAACAGTGCGTGATAGGGCCTCGAACAAATCACGCGGACCTTCAGCCGGTACTTCGGATCCCACCCCGCATAGGCGTCGATCACGTAGAGTCGCGACTGTGTGTTGAGGTAGTCCTTGGCTCGTTCGTGATTGATGTTGAACGAGGTCTCATCGAGCGGAAAGTTAACGGGGCCCCACCAGACATCGTTTTCCGTCTCGTGGTGACGAACTACGCGCTTGTCCTTGGGCGAGCGTCCGGTTTTGCCCCCGGAATACGCGATCAGCGCGCCGCTGTCAGCGATTGTGGTTCCCGGCTCATGGCGAATCGCTTCTTCGTACAACCGGGACGGCGCGGGATTACGCAGGACATCCTTCACCGTAATTCCGTGATTCGCCAGACTAAATGACTCCATCATTCACACCCTTTGACAATCCAATACGCCCCTGAGCGAACACCCGACCGAGGCTGTCGGAACTGCTCACAGAATGAATCGTGACGAGCCATTTTGAATGAGTCCACATCAAGTCCGAAACCCCAGCTTTTGAGAATGAAAGCGAGTCGAGACAGCACACTCGCATCAATTTTCATTAATGCCGGATACCGGCCATTCCGCTCAACGAAAAGATCCACAATTCAGGATCTTTGCCGCTGATCGCAGTCCGAGCGAAGACAGGAGTCCAGCTGCTTGAATCATGCGTGCGTTTGTTGATGATGTCCTGATCTCCCACTCCGGACTCAAGGAGTCATGATGGTATCTCCCTGGCTCGTAAAATTACTGGCGGAAGCACACCGACTCCTGCCGGGTCTGTTCCTGCTCCTGGGATGCGTCTTACCCTGCCGGGCCGAAACGCGGCCGAACATCCTCTTCATACTCACGGACGATCAGGGACCGCACGCGGCGTCCTACCTGGGGAACAAGGAACTCCCGACCCCGCACCTCGATCAGCTGGCCGCCGAGGGAGCCGTCCTGAAGAATGCATTTTGCGTGACGCCGGTTTGCAGTCCGTCGCGAGCCTCCATCGTGACCAGTCGGTACGGAACCGAACTGGGAATCCTCGACTGGATCAATCCGAAAACCCAGACGGAACTGGGGCTCGATCCTCAGACCACCACCTGGATGGAGCTGCTGCAAAAGAACGGATATGTCACCGGCCTGATGGGTAAGTGGCATCTGGGTACAGCACCACGTTTTCACCCGACGTTAACGGGATACACCGAGTTCATGGGATTTCTCGACGGTGGACGACCAACGCGGGATGTGGTTCTGGAAATCGGCGGCCAGAACAAGCCGACCACGGGCTTTATTGTCGATGTGGTGACGGACGGAGCCATTGAGTTCCTGAAGTCACATCGCAGCGATAAGTTTGCCTTGTCGGTCCATTACCGGGAACCGCATCGCGTCTGGCTTCCGGCTCCAAATGAGGATGTCGAACCGTTCCGGGATCTCGTCCCGACTCTCCCGCCCAGCGAAACTCCGGGCGTCGATGAGGAGCTGGTGCGGAAATGGATCCGCGAGTACTACATCAGCTGTCGCAGTGTCGACCGCAGTGTGGGGCGGCTGATGCAAACGCTCAAAGAACAAGGACTCGAGGAGAACACCATCGTGATCTTCACGAGTGACCACGGATACAACACCGGACACCATGGGATCTTTCACAAGGGGAATGCCTCCTGGATGCTTAAAGAGAATCCCCCGGCCCCGTGGAGTGACATCAGCGCCAATCGTCGGCCCAACATGTTTGATCAGTCGCTGCGAGTCCCGGCCATCGTGCGCTGGCCCAAGGTCGTGAAACCGGGCACGGTCGTCGAGCACACGGTCTCGCATCTCGACTGGTACCCCACACTGCTCGCGATGACTGGCACAGCTGCGTCATCCCCTGATCCCGTTCGTGGCCGCAGCATCGTCCCCCTGCTCAAGGGGGAACCCATCGGGTGGTCGGACGATCTCTACAGCGAATACAGCATGCGGGAGGGAGCCACCG
Source organism: Planctomycetaceae bacterium (assembly GCA_947479075.1). Lineage (GTDB taxonomy): Bacteria > Planctomycetota > Planctomycetia > Planctomycetales > Planctomycetaceae > TH-plancto1. The sequence goes on along the minus strand of CANJZR010000039.1, from coordinate 6,944 downwards.
TCGATATGCGGTGCTGGAGAACTCCGGAATGGAAACTGTCGATCGACTTTCGGCATCGCGACCGCGACGAGATGTTTGACCTGCGTCATGATCCCGCCGAATCGACGAACCTGATCCGCAGTGATCGACGTGACGTGCAGGAGATGCGAGAATCACTGACGCAGAAGATTCGAGCGAAGATGAAGGAGATCGGAGATCCCCTGTTCGCCACCCTGCCCCCGGAACCGTCTGAAAGCCGCTGATGTCCGACCTGCTGCCGAACAAAGATCCGTTCGACCCGAACGCCAGTGTCCGCCGGAGGCTGCTGTTGATGGTGGCGGGTGGGATGGCAACCATCTTGCTGCTGGCATGTTGCCTGTGCGGAGGCGGGCTCTTTTATTTCCGTCCGAAGATTGAGCAAAACCCGGAGAAGGCTGTCGCTCTCACCAACATGATGCTGCGCAAGGTCACGATCCCTCCGAGCTTTGAACCGCGTGGCACGATCGAGCTGAACGTCTTTCACCAGTTACAGGTGAACGGGGCCTACTACGAGCGTCCCAAGGTCGACAGCATTCTGGCCTTGATTCATGTCGACAGCAGTTGGAATTCCAAAGCCCGGGTGCGGCAGCACATCCGGGAGACGCTGCTGGAACGGGGAGTTGCGGAAGAACCGCTGCAGAAAATCGAACAGGTCAATGTCGAAATCGCCGTCGGTCAAAGCCACAAGCTGGTGAACTTTGAGTTCTCGACGTGTCGTGATGTGGCCACCGAAAAGACATACAAGCTCGTGGAAGGACTGGTCGACGGGATCTCGGGGGATGTCCTCATCTGCTATCGAATCGATGCCGAACACTGGCCGGAAGAAGAACCGCGAGTTCGTACCATGCTGGAATCGATCGAAACGGGACCGTAGCTGCTGGCTACCCAACACCGCCCTTCCCGCCTACCATCTCTGTATGTCCGCCATCGAAGTCCGCAATCTGACCAAACAATACCGCGTCTACCAGAAGAGCGAGGGAATGTGGGCCTCCGTCAAGGGGCTCTTCCACCGCGAATATAAGACGGTAGACGCCGTTCGCGACGTAAGCTTCACCATTGAGACGGGGGAAATGGTCGCCTTTCTCGGGCCAAACGGCGCTGGAAAAACGACCACGCTCAAACTCCTGTCGGGACTGATTTTCCCGACTTCCGGGACAGCCACGGCACTGGGGTACGTCCCGTGGGAGCGAGCTTATGAATACCGACGACGCTTCGCTCTCGTCATGGGGCAGAAGAACCAGCTGTGGTGGGACCTGCCCGCCCAGGAATCGTTTCGGCTGCACCAGGAAATCTACGGAATTGAGGAATCGCAGTTCCGCCGCCGCATGGACGAGCTGGTCTCATTGCTGGAAGTTTCCCAGCTGATCGGCCGTCCCGTCCGCGAGTTGTCGCTGGGCGAAAGAATGCGGATGGAGCTGATCGCATCCCTGCTGCACAGCCCTGATCTGCTGCTGCTCGATGAGCCGACAATCGGCCTCGATGTGGTTTCTCAACGCAAGGTTCAAGAGTTCCTCAAGTACTACCAGTCAGAACACAAGATCACTGTGCTGCTGACCAGTCACTACATGAAGGATGTGGAGGCTCTGTGTACCCGCGCTGTGGTGATTAACCAGGGAGTCATCAAGCACGATGGCCCGCTGGCCGAGATCGTCGAACGTTTTAGCAAGGACAAAGTGATCCAATTGCAGATCGCTGGCGAATCGCCCAGCAATGCGGAGCTCGAACGGTTCGGCATCGTGCTGGAGAACAAGGCTCCCCGCATCAAGTTGAAAGTCGAACGCACCCGCGTGCCCGCGACACTGAGCGCCCTGCTGGAACGTTGCCAGATCGAAGACATCAGCGTGCAGGACCGCCCGCTGGAAGAGGTCATTGCCGAGTTCTTCACCGACACCTCCGCGCCCGGCAACGAACCTGTCACGACACACCAAACGGGAGGACGTTCGTGAGCAATCACTCTCCCTCCCCACTCGCTTCGCGTGTGAGCGTCATTGTGGTTCATCCGCAGCTGGGTGAGACTCATCGGTCCCGGGCCGCACGAGGACCGGGACAATGACGCTGGCGAATCGATTCCGCGTCTACTGGATCATCCTGCAGACCTCGATGGCCGAGCGGTTTGCCTACCGCTCAGATTTCGCGCTGGGAACGCTGTTCCGCTTCCTGCCGATCATCACGCAGATCTTTCTGTGGGGCGCAATCTTCGGCACGATGGACACGCGATCCGACAAAAAGATCGCGGGATACACCTACGGCGAGTTTGTGGCGTACTACCTGATGGCGATGCTGGCCCGAGCGTTTTCGAGCATGCCGGGGTTGTCGAGTGGAATCGCCCGCGACATTCGCGAGGGGACACTCAAGAAGTACCTGACACAGCCGATCGACATGCTGGGATATCTGTTCTGGTATCGCGTGGCGCACAAGCTGGTCTATTACGTCGTCGCGACAATTCCGTTCATCATCGTGTTTTATCTGTGCCGCGATTATTTCCCCGGATGGCCCGACCCGCTCACGATAGTCGGCGTAATCGCCTCTTTACAGATGGCGTTTTTGATGGGATTTCTGATCGAGAGTCTGCTGGGGTTGATTGCCTTCTGGTTTCTGGAGGTCAGCTCCCTGCTCTTCATTTACATGATGTTGAACTACTTTCTGTCGGGACACATGATCCCGCTCGACATGCTGCCGCAATGGGTCGAATGGCTCCCATTCAAATACCTGGCCTACGTCCCCTGCAAAATGGCATTGGGCAAATACAGCCATGCCGAGATGGGACAGGAACTGCTGATTGAAGCGATCTGGATCGTCGCACTTTTCTGGATGAACCGCTGGGTCTTTGCCCGTGGTCTGCGTCAGTACGGGGCTTATGGTGGCTAAGTGAGCGATCCAGCCAAGTGGTCATGGCCTCGCGTCACGTCGTTACCTCACCACATCCTGTGCGGTCAGTACCGGCTCTGCGCTTCCCCGGATTGTTAACGCGACGGGCCGGTGATCAGACGCTTTGGTCCAGAGGTGCTTACAACTGGTCACATCAATCTGCTGACTGGCCCAGACATGGTCAATCGCCAGTACGGGAAGTGGAATCGGCCAGGTCGCTCGGTAGCCCTGACCAGCCAGATCGAAGGCCAGTGAATAGTTCGGCCGCAGCGGTTCCAGCAACGCAGAGTCAGCTGGTGTATTAAAGTCCCCCAGCACGAGCGTCGGCTCATTTGCCAATGGGTTCACCACTTCGATCAATTGCCCCAGGGCCGGGTCACGCGAGCGGAACGGATTGGCGTCGATATCGACGATCACGAGGTTCAACCGTTGACCTTGAACCGTCGTTGTAATCTGACGAGCGCGGCTTCCTTGATGAAATTCGTGAACCGTGGCGGTTCCCGACTCGCCCCGGGTCAGCAACACGATCCCGGCACCCAGAATCGAAACCTTGTATCCGGGACAGGCTTCGTTCCACCTGGCCCGCATTTCGTTCCTTTCGCCGAGTCCAGCCTCGACCATGGCGATGACATCGGCGTCCCAGCTGCGGATTTCGGCGGTGACCTCATCCCATCCCCGGTTCAGGCGACAGGCATTCCAGAAAACGACTTTGAGATCTTTCGTCTCGCTGCGATCCGGGAGAAGACGCCAGTCCTCGAAGACGACTCCCATCCCCAGTAGTCCGGTACAGACAGCCCACCTCAGAGCCCGTTTACGAGACTTAATTTCCAGCAGAGCCAGCGCGAGCGTGATTCCGGCCAGAAGCGGCAACGGCAACGCGTAAAAGACAATGGAAATTCCAAAAACTTCATCCCGAGCCAGCCGTGCAACTACGCCCATGATCAGCAGCGCGACCAGGCTGCGAATCAGCCAGCGACGGAAGAACTCACGCCACGGACGGCTGACGCCCGTTGAGGCAGAAACATCAAGCAACTGAAGATTCGCAGTGGACATGCAGCAACGCGACCAGGGGACAGACACCTCGCAGGGAATGCGGTGTTCGCACCAGTTTCAGCCGATCATATCCCAAAGCGAGCCGAAATCCGCAACTCCCAACCCATTTCGCGACTTCCTGCGTCATGGTAGTTGTTCTGCCGGTAAATCCAGTCGTAACGGGACCGAAAGACGGCATGGCGGCCCCTGAGTTGGCAGCGATATAGAGACACTTCGTCCACACCAATGGCAAACGCGGGTGTCTCACAGACACCCGCGTTGGTTTGAGTTCCGATCGAATTCGAGGCCCTTCCGACTGTCGGACGCCCTCCGCTCCGAATTAGCCGTGAACGGGGAAAGTCTTGACCACTGTCTGCGCCACCAGGAGATAGAGAGGAATCCCGAATGTCACGTTGTAGGTGAACGTCACACCGAGCGAAGCTGCGAGCGGTAACGTCGGGCTGGCCTCGGGAATCGCCAGCCGCTGAACGGCAGGTACGGCGATGTAAGAGGCTGCACCACAGAGAACCGCGAACAGCACGTAGGTCCCCACTGCCAAAGGCTGTCCGAGGAAAAAGCTGTAGGCGTGTGCGAACGCAATTCCAAAGCAGGCGAACAGATTCGGAGCCAGCAGAGCGAACGCCACGAATCGCCAACCAGCAATCTTCAGGTCCTTAATCTTGCTGGAAGCAGTGATCCCCATCTCCAGCAGGAACAGGCACAAGCATCCCTGGAACAGCGAATTGAACAGGGCGTCTCCGCCAGTGGTGACCTTGTCCCCCTGCAGGCGGCTGATGAAACCGATGGCGATCCCCGCGAAGAGCAGGTAGATCCCAGGGTTCAGAAACACTTCGTGCAACAGCTCTCGATTCAGCCAGCTCGAGCTCTTGGTCTCCAGCGATGGGTCGTCTGCGGCATTGACGTGCTGCAGGCCCAATGTCTGCTCCAAGTCACGAGCGTCCTCGTTCTGCTCCTGATCCTGTTCCTGATCACTCCAGGATTCTGAACTGTGGTGATCACCACCATGGTGGTAGCCGCCGTGTCCGTTCCGATGCCCTCCGCCGACAGTCACATGGCTCATGGTCCGGCTCTCAACGGCAACTCCCCCGGAGTTGCGAACAACCACGACCGACTCATGCAGTTCTCCACTTTCGATGTGGGCCGCTGCGGCAAGTTCTGTCTTGCGTCCGATCGCAATATACCCTGCTTCTTTGGGCATGTTCCCATTGGCATCCATCCCAGCCTTGCGGAACTTCGACACCAGGAACAGGGCGACCAGGCAGCCAGGGATTTCCATCACAGCCAGCAGCACCGGCATGTAAGGAGCAAAGGCAATCTGAGCAGCAGTCAGCATCCCGAGACACGTCACAAACGTACCGGCCGAGTCCGAGCCGTAGTAGCCGGCGACCGTTGCCGCATCGATCTTTCGCAGCGATGTCGTCCATCGCAGAATCGCATATGCCGTCAGACCAATCACCAGGTTGGCAAAGAATCCGACAAGCATGAAGCCGAAGGCCTGGCCATACATCGCTGGCTCCAGCCCAGCCAGTTCTTCTCCCCCGTGCCAGCCGATGGCCAGTAACAGATAGATGGTTAACGCCTGATACGCGGCCTTCGGGAACTCAATATTCACTTTCAGGAGCGGGACCAGGAAGCCTGCATAGAAAAAGAGCAGCAACGGCTTGAACATATTGTGCAGCACGTTGCTGAGAAACTCTTGTAGCACGATCTTGCTCCAATCTGTGATCTGCCGATGCACTTTCTTCTTGAATGAGCAGCGGCACGGCAGATGGAAATGGTGGGTAGCCTGGCGGCTATCTTTGGCGAGTGGCATCAGGCAATGCACATCGAATACCAAACCTTTGGCAACTCACTCTTCCAATCGCATCTAGACGCATCCCAGAAAACATAACTTCAATTCACGTAATACATTTCGTAAGTGCAAGGATTTGATCCCGCCTCGCGTTCTCGTGGGCGCATGCCATTTTCGGCATGACCTCCCTGTCTATCGAATGACCAGACTGGCCAGTTGATGGCTTCCCCTGAATCGCCCGAACGCCTGTTTCATATCGACTCTGGGGCAATTAGATTAAATATCGGGCATCCCTGCCCAGCTCATCCCGGAGGATGGCACTCCGCCTGCATCCTTTCCGCCACAGAGCGAGCCCCTTAAACTGCTGGCGTTCCGGATGTTCTGGCAGTCCGGACCTGAACTACATCCCCACGCGCAGCGAGCAACTCATGGCTGAGTTTTTCCCCAAGATCCCGAAGATCGAGTACGAAGGCCCCAAGTCAAAGAACCCCCTGGCCTACAAGCATTACGACCCGAATCAGAAGATCGAGGGGCAGACGATGCGGGATCTGTTCCGCTTCTCGGTCTGCTACTGGCACACGTTCCGTGGGACCGGCACCGACCCGTTCGGCTCAGCCACATTGCAGCGTCCCTGGGACGATGGCTCGAACTCCATGCCGAACGCCCTGAAGCGAGTCGACGCGGCGTTCGAGTTCATCAGCAAGCTCGGGGCTCCGTTCTACTGCTGGCATGACCGTGATGTCTCCCCCGAGGGATCGACACACAAAGAGAACAACAAGAACTTCGACAAGATCGCCAAGAAGCTCAAAGAGAAGCAGGAAGAGACTGGGATCAAGCTGCTGTGGGGCACGGCCAACCTCTTCAGCCACCCCCGCTACATGCACGGTGCAGCGACGACCTGCAACGCCGATGTCTTCGCCTACGCCGCAGCTCAGGTGAAGAAGGCCCTCGAAGTCACGCACGAGCTGGGCGGTGCGAACTACGTCTTCTGGGGTGGCCGCGAGGGGTACCACAACCTCTACAACACCGACATGAATCGCGAGCTCGACCACCTCGCCCGGTTCATGCACATGGCCCACGACCACGCGAAAGCGATCGGCTTCACCGGAACGTTCCTGTTCGAGCCCAAGCCCAAGGAGCCGACCAAGCACCAGTACGACTTCGACGCAGCTGCGTGCTTGAACTTCATCGGCCGCAACGGGCTCGATGGCAT
>CANJZR010000038.1 GCA_947479075.1 Planctomycetaceae bacterium | reverse complement strand
TCGCGGAAAACGCAACGATCGCTGTTTTAGCTCGGGCGCAAAGCAAGCCCTGTGATGCAGACAGACAGGAATGTCTGTCCTACTGGAGAACCGGTGAGACAGAAGACGGGGACGCTGAGACCGCCACTCGAGGTTCCCGTCGGTGAGAAACTTGGCCCGGAAATGCGGCAATCGAGGCTCCCGCTCCCGACTCCGGGAACCCTCAGTTGCGAGGGAGGGGGCTCCCCGTATAATCTCAGGTGAGTGTTTGTGTTGCGACGTTTCCCCGCTCCTTTCATCGGGTGCGGTTTGTGAATCGAGGGTCGGATGAAGGCCTTTTTCGAGTGGTTCCGTAATGTCTGGCTCGCTGTCACCACCGTGGCAGAGGGAATGTGGATCACATTACGGACAATGACGAAAACCTATGAACGCAAGGCGTTTGCGGAGATTTACGAGTATCCCGAAACTCCGGTTCCGGTGAAGGCTCGCTACCGCGGTTTCCATCGGTTCGACCTGACGACATGCATCGGCTGTGAGAAGTGTGCAGCGGCCTGTCCGGTCGACTGTATCTACATCGAAAAAGAGAAGAGCCCCGCTGGCAAGGGCTTCCGCATCAACGGATTCACGATCGACTACACCAAGTGCATGTTCTGCGCTTTGTGTGTGGAGCCGTGCCCTGTCGATTGCATCTTCATGGGATCAAACTTCGACCTTAGCTGCTTCAGTCGCGATGGTTGCATCGTCGACTATGCCAAGCTGCCGCTCGACATTGCCTGGGGCCAGACCTCTTTGAATCCGACAGCTGTGTCGGAATCGAAGGTTTTGTACCAGCCAGTGTGGGTCAAGGGAGAGCCATCCCCCTATGATTTTGAGGCTGCAGAACATTAAGGCGATTCCTGGCAGCTCAACTGAAATTGAGTTGCCTGGGACGTGAGCTGCGTGGCCTCACCCCCGCGACACGGATGTCCCTACGGAAGATGACTGATGACTGCTGAACACAAAGGTCGAACGAAACCGTTTACCCGGGATGAAGCCCACAAGGCTCTGCCGCTGGTCACGAGTATTGTGCGCGACATCGTGGAGCTGAGCTCGGACCTCGAACAGCGGCGGGAACGGTTGGGTGAGTTGCGGGTCTCTCGCAAGGGACCACGTCAACGCCCCGAGACCGATCCGTACGAAGAAGAGTTCCGCCAGATGGAGGACGATCTCACCTCCGACGACGGACGGCTGCAGGCCTACCGTCACGAACTGGAAGAACTGGGTGTTGAACTGCGCGACGTGAAGAAGGGAGCTGTAGAGTTCCCGACGGTCGGTAGCGTGCGACTGACCTGGCGACTGGGTGACGCAGATGTTCAGGAAGTCTACCCCACGAGCCTGTAGCCTAATGGAACGCCGGCCACCCGGCCGACACGACCACGAAATCCTGAGAACTGACAACTCTCCTCTCTGAGAACTCTCCCATGGCCGATCTGAATCTGCACCTACTGCTGGCAATCGTGGCGGGGATCGGATTTATCCTGGCTCCGCTGGTCGCTGGCTGGTTCGTGCGACCCCACTTGCCGAGTGAGGAAAAGCTGGCCGCTTACGAATGCGGCGAGCCCGCGATCGGTTCGGCCTATGTGCAGTTCGACCTGCGGTTCTACGTGGTCGCACTGCTGTTCATCATCTTCGACGTGGAAGTCGCGTTCTTCTTCCCCTGGGGCACGATCTTCGGCGGGGCGACTCAACTGGCCGATCCCCAGCTGACCGACGCCACCCGCATGGCCATCAGCGACCGCCTGCTCGATCTGCCCGCCGGAACGACGACCGCGCAAACGGCGATCTCAGCGGCCGATGCCCTGTCGATCAGCTGGTTGAGTGTGGTCGACATCGCGGTCTTCTTCGCAGTGCTGCTGGTCGGTTTTGCATATGTCTGGAAGCGTGGCGATCTCGACTGGGTGCGTGCGATGGTGGCTCAGTCCAAAGAAAACGCCGCCAAGAACCGGGCCCGCCCGATCGCCGCTCCGCTCGAACCCCAGCTGGCGGCCAAATAGTCGTCAGAACAATCGGCTCAGATCTCCACCGGCTGCCCTGCTCCGTCGATCAACCTCAAACCCTCAACGATCCTCCCCCCCATGACGATTCAAGAAATTCACCAGCGACTCGTCGATCGGTTCGGAGCCGACAAGATCACCGGTATCAACGACAAGGCGATCGATCCCTGGATCGAAGTGGCTCCCGCCGCCATCGCCGAAATCGGGGCATTCCTCAAATCAGATCCCGATCTGGCGTTCGATTCGCTCAATAACCTGACAGCTGTCGATTACCTCGAAACCGATGCCAAGCTGGCGGCCAAGTTTCCGTACCAGCCACACATCGAGATCGTCTATCACCTGTTTAGCTTCACCCGTAAGCACCGGACTGTCATCAAGGCCAAGTTCCCTCGCTGGATGAACGACCAGGTCGGCCAGCTTCCCGAACTGCCGACCGTCTCGCATATCTGGGCGATTGCCGATTGGCACGAGCGCGAAGCCTACGACATGATGGGGGTTCAGTTCCTGGGCCACCCCAATCTGGTTCGCATCCTCTGCCCTGACGACTGGGAAGGGTACCCGCTCCGCAAGGACTATCAGTTCCCGGAAGAGTACCACGGAGTGCGTGGTCAGTAGGTTGTTGACTGTCACTGGGACTCAGAAGCACTGCACTTGGCGTCGGGTAACCGACTCTCGATTTGGCTGGAAAAGCACCTCATGTCGACCGTCATCGAAGATCCCCGCATTGTTGAGTTCGATGTCCGCACTGACGAAATGCTCGTCAACATGGGACCTCAGCACCCCAGTACGCACGGCGTGCTGCGACTGTTGCTGCGAACCGACGGCGAAGTGGTGCATGAGACGACTCCCCACTTGGGATATCTGCATCGTTGTGCAGAGAAGATCGGCGAGAACCTGACCGGTCCGCAGTGGATCCCCTACACCGACCGGATGGACTATCTGGCCGGGATGAACATGAATCTCGGTCTGGCACTGACCTATGAGAAGCTGCTGAAGATCGAAGTGCCGCAGCGGGCGATGAATCTCCGCGTGCTGATCGCGGAACTGGGGCGGATCGCCAGCCATCTGGTCGGGATGGGGGCGTACGGTCTCGACCTCGGGACGTTCAGCCCATTCCTGTATGCGTTCCGTGAGCGGGAAATCATCCTCGACCTGTTCGAGGAGCTGTGCGGAGCCCGCCTGACTTACAGCTATATCACCATCGGGGGAGCGACGCACGATCTGCCAGTTCAGATCACGATTCCGCCCGGGTTGGCGTCCCTGACCGGGAAGAGCCCGAACCTCAAGATGTCGTGGACCGACACCTGCTTGATGTTCCTGGAGTGGCTCGAAAAGCGGATCTTTGAATACCACACGCTGCTGACTCGCAACTCGATCTTCATCAAGCGGACTGCGGGCAGTGGTGTGATGTCGGCCGACATGGCGATCAGCTACGGCTGTACGGGACCCGTGTTGCGTGGCAGCGGGGTCGATTACGACCTGCGTCGTGACGGCGAGCACATCTACACGCGGATGTACGAAGGGTACAAGTTCGAGGTTCCCTTCGCCCCGTTTGCCGGTGTGAAGAACATTCCGTCCGAAGTCATCCTCGGCGACAACTGGTGCCGGTTCTTTGTCCGGATGCTGGAAGTCACCCAATCGATCAGCCTCGTGCGGCAGGCCATTGCGAAGTACCCGACAGCTGAGGGCACCTTCCGCGTGCCGTTCAAGATGTCGACCAAGCTGCCCGCGGACGAGTGCTACCTCGAAACCGAATGCCCCAAGGGGCAGATGGGCTTCTACATCGTTGGTGACGGTCAGGCCGAACCGCTCCGCGCCCGAGCCAAGAGTTCGTGCTTCTGCAACCTCTCAGTCACTGGCCCGCTGTGCGAAGGCATCCTCATCGCCGACATCCCCGCGATCGTCGGCTCGCTCGACATCGTGATGGGCGAGATTGATCGATAGTGGAAAAGACCACAAGTCATTTGAAAATAATGCCTTGTGGGTTTTTGTGTTTTGTGGAATTGCACTGAAAATGTTGCATTTTCGGTGCATTGAATTTGGGAGGTTGCCTGCCTCTCCCCTACTTACTCATGTCGGAATCTTGACCAGAGTCAGCAGCATAACCACAGGCGTATTTGCCCTGATGCTGTGGGGCGTTTTAGCGGGCATCTGAACCCATGTGCCCGGCTTACCTGCCACTGATTCTTGATCGACAGTCAGTTCAGCTTCGCCCTTGATGATTTGAATCATGGCCGGGAATGGTGCCACGTGTTCATTCAACCCATGACCGGATGCGAAAGCGAACAGGACGACTTTCGTGTGAGCATCATCCAGCAGGATGACACTCTGCTTACCTGAATCAGGCGGCTGGAGTTCATCGGCCAGTTGGCGGATTTGAAATTGAGATGGAGTCATGAGCGATCACGATCAGTAGCAGAGATCAAACAGGGGGACGAACGGGAAATGCAACGGACGCCTACGAAGCAGCAACGACCGCCCAGCTCACTCGTTCTTGTTGGCGATGGCCATCTGAATGGCAGCCTTCACGCTCATTGGGCGAATCGGGAATACATCCAGTGCCGACTTATCCAGAACGACGGTGGGATTCTTGAGCCCTTCGATCAAGTGTCGACCGACCTCGAAGCTGTCGGGAGTCACCAAAGCCAACCACAGCCCAGATAGGTACGGCGTCAGTATGGGAACGAAGATCAGCCAACGCCGCAGCCCCTTCTGCCGAGCGTATTCTCGAATCAAGTCGCCGTAGGTCACAACATCGGGGCCACCAATCTCGAAGATGCGGCTCTCTCCTGATCTTAAATCCTTCGCTGCCAGCAAATACGCCAGCACGTCATCCACGGCAATCGGTTGTGTCGCTGTGGTGAGCCAACGGGGACAAAGCATGATGGGCAGTCGGTCGGTCAACGACTTCATCAACTGGTAAGACGCACTGCCTGCCCCGACAACCATCCCCGCCCGGAATTCAATGGTTTCAACACCTGACTCCCGCAGGATCTGACCGACCTCGTGACGACTTCGCAGGTGTGGTGACAACTTCGGATCGGCATCGTCTCCTAACCCTCCGAGGTAGACGATCCGCTGCACACCCGCTTGCCGGGCGGCATCAGCAAAGTTCTTCGCCGCCTGCCGATCGTCCTTCTCGAAGTCCTTCGAGCCGGACATCAGATGGACGAGATAGTAGGCGGTGTGAACGCCCTTCAATGCCGCATCCAGTGCAGGACGGTCCAGCACGTCTCCCTGCACGACTTGAGTGGTCCCTTTGACCAGCGGTCGCAGTTTGTCCGGGTTGCGGGCTAAGCACCGCAAAATGACGGGCTGCTGTTCGAGCAATGGGATCAGTCGTCCCCCGACGTAACCGGAGGCTCCCGTCAGTAGAACGGTCGGTGCAGTCTGTGTTTCGGACACCTCTGACCCCAGTGGAGACATGGTCTTTGCTCGAATTCTCTACCAGGAAACAGGTTGCCCTGCGGTTTAGCATCTACAATCACATCCTACAGCATCACGGACCGAAAACATGTACAGCGGAGCGGGATTAGACATGGGGATGTTGTCGCTCAGCAAACCATCTGCGGAAACGCTACGCCACATCGTGGCAGAACAGGCCAAGCTGCCTTTCACCTATTCCGCTGTCGGGGCGACAGCACACACGCCACCCGCTGGTTACGTCGTGGATCGGACCCGTGTCAAATTGGGGACGGGGCAATCTGTTTTTGATTCGGCCAAGGCCGCCTTGCAGCAATGGCAGCAGTTCCGGTTGGGATGGGTTGAGGCGTGGTCCCCGGATACACCGCTGGAATCCGGCCAGGTGGTGCTGGTCATGGGGTGGGCGATGGGGGTGTGGTGGCTCAACGCATGTCGGATTGTGTACACCATGGATCAGTCAGGGCCGATCACCAGGTTTGGCTTCGCCTACGGTACGCTGCCGGGCCATGTCGAGACCGGCGAGGAAAGGTTCTTGATTGAATGGGATCGTGACACCGACACGGTTTGGTACGACATTCTGGCTTTCTCCCGGCCCAGGCATTTCCTCACCAGGCTCGGCTATCCGCTGGTTCGTCGCCTCCAGAGGAAATTCGGTCGAGACTCGGCAGCTTCAATGTTCCGAGCCGTCAATGCGTCTGCAGAAATGCCCGAAGTCTTTCAGAGTACCGATTGATCCAGGTCGGGCGATGAATCGAATGCGGCGTTGATACCCCCCCCTTCTATGTACCACGGATCGAAAGTGTGATGAAAATGAGATTTACTTGCTCTCTGGGTGTTCTTGCCCTGCTGATGGGATCCTTAGTCATGGCCGACGACAAACTGCTCACCCTGTTTGACTTCACTGGGGCTGATGCTGCGAAGGAGTGGCAGACGGTCAATGACGGTGTGATGGGCGGTGTCTCCGAAGGCAAGTTTAAGATCAGCGAACAGAAGACGATGGAGTTCTTCGGCACACTGTCACTGGAGAACAATGGCGGTTTCGCATCGGTGCGGACCAGAACCAAGAAGCTGGGACTGGAGAAAGGTGATACGTTGGTCGCCAGAGTCCGGGGTGATGGGCGTGAGTACCACATGAATCTTTCTGTGCCGACACTCAGGATTGCTTACAACTACCGCGCGGTGTTTCAGACGCAGAAAGACGAATGGATTGAGGTCAAAATCCCGTTGGACAAGTTTGAGGCCACGTCTTTCGGGCAAGTCGTCAAGAATGGCGGGCCAGTCAATCCAACAGCGGTCAACGGTCTGGGCTTCATGCTGAGTGACAAGAAAGCCGGGCCGTTCAAGATGGAGATCGAGTCGATCAAGGTGGAGCGGGCGGGGAAGTGACCGGACTGTCTGGCTTCGAGATGTGCTCCTCAAAGAACTTCCACAACATGTCGTTGGGCGACAGACTCGTGACCGACTTGCCGATGAAGTCCACGGGGGATTCTTAGCCGGGCCATTAGTTACCGCTCTCTTCGACCTACAGTACCGACCTGAATTCACTCTCGATCCTGCTCGGGTTCCGCCCACACCTGGACTTCACCGTCCTCATGCATCGCAACATGGATCGTGTTGGCTCGGCAGCAGACGGGGCAGTCTTCGACATAGGTTTGTGAGGAGCCCTCCGTGAGATCGACCGGAATCACAATCTCCTCGCCACAAGCATCGCAGACGTAGCTGGCGTCTTCTGAAGTGGCCGATTGCCCCTGCGATCCTTCTTCTATCTCCAGGAATTGTTCGTTAGATGCCAGCAATTCGCACGCCCACAGCATCACAGACAGAGACGATTCATCCGCCAGTCGATGATCTCCACCGACTTCCATCAAGGTCTCCGGCGACAAGCAGCTGCGAGCAACGAGTTCTTCGGATTCCTCAAACGGGATCACTTCATCCTTCCGGGAATGCAGGATCACCGACCTGGGCTTCAGCTTTGTTACAGTGCCCCAGCGTTTCCAGGCCGGGCACAGCAGTATCAATGGCGTATCTTTGGAATCAATATTCAGAGCCACAGCTCCGCCCCTTGACGACCCCACGACGATATCGGGCTGATGTTGATCGTATGCCGCTTGAGCAGTCGCTACCGCCGCAGTGAAGTCATCATCATCCAGAGCCGGGTTAATGACTTCGTGACCGTGATCCTTGAGGTAGGTCGGTTTGACTCCACCGGGAACCGAATGCCAGCCGTGCAGGAAGAGGATGGTCATGACAACTCCGCTTCCTTGCGAGCCAGCGAAATCAACATCGTCTCTGGCAGCTTGTCCGCTCCCGCTTGCCGCAGCATGTTGACGACTTGTGCCGCCGTGTAGTGAGCGTGAGTGCAGACGTGAAGCAGGACATCGGCTCGCCGGGTTGCGAACCGTTTGCCGAGGCCGTAACTCGTGCTTTTCTTGTACACGAGTTCGTCGAGTGATTCGGGCGTCAGCGAAGCCAAATAGCCGCTCCATCGTTGTTCCAAAGCGCCCCACTTGTGTCGAAGGTCGTCCAGGTCCGTGATTCCACCTTCGCCTTGCTGGTTCCCGGGTAGCTTGCCCGGCAGGTCGCCTTGAAGGGTTGGATCGTCATTGCCGAGCAGAGCTTCCAGCCACACAAATTCGGCAGCATAGAGATGCACCAGAGACTTCCAGATCGAACCCTGGCCGATCTGGAACGGCGACCGCAACTGTTCGTCGGAGAGGCTTGCGGCGGTGGTCAGCAGATTGTCGTTCACCCACGCGCGGTGCTGGTGGAGGCGTGTCAGAAGTTCGGTCGTGTTCATGGATATCTTTTCTTTGGATGGGCGACTCGGCGACCCAAATCAATTCAGCTGAAGGCTGGAATACTTCATCGGGCTTGCCAGCCTGCAGGCCAATTCCACTGTCGACAAGACCGAGACGGTCGCCGTCCTGAAGCAACAGGCAATGGCACACAACAGCGTTTTCATCAGCTGTGGTGTGGCAGCTTCTTCCCCTCAATCACGCTGACCTCGGCCTGAGTCGGGACGATGCGGCTCAACTCAAAGCCCCCGGCTCGGAACAGGGCTCGGTACTCTTCCTCGGTACGTTCCTTGCCCCCGGGAAGTGTCAGCATCGTCAGGTCGAGCAGCTTGCCAAAGCAGGGATCGTTGCCGGGAGGGATCACGCCCTCGATGACCAGCAATTTGGCGTCGGGCTTCATGGCACGGTGCACGTTGCGCAGAATGGTGAGCGACTTCTCGTCGTCCCAGTCGTGGATAATATGCCGCATCAGGTAGGCATCGGCCCCTTCGGGGATCGACTCAAAGAAGCTGCCGCCGATCACCTGGCAGCGGTCGGCCAGGCCAGCGGCCTGAATCCCGGCTTTCGCCCGTTCGATGACTCCCGGCAAATCGTACAGCATCCCCTTCATTGCCGGGTAAGTCTGGAGTACTGCGGACAACAAGCTGCCGTTTCCGCCGCCGACATCCGCCAATACGCCAATGCGGGAGAAGTCATACGCATCGGTCATGGCAGCTGTCTCGCGACCGTGGACCCCGACCATAGCAGCATCGAAGACTTTGGCCTGCTCGATGTTTTGCGACAGAAAGTCGAAGATTGGCATTCCGTACATTTTGTCGAACGCGGTTTTGCCGGTCTGGATGCTGTAGAGCAGCTCACCCCACGCCTTGAAATGTTCTTCTCCACTCATGATGGCCAGGGCCCGTTGTGAGCCTGGGACATCACTTCGCAGGCACTCCGCCAGCGGGGTGAGTGAGAATCGAGACGACTCGTCCTCTGCAAAGACTCCCAGACTGGCGAGTGCCCTCAGCAGACGGAACAGCGACGGAGCGTGCATGTTCGTTGCTTGGGCCAGTTCTTCGGCGGTACGGCTTCCCTGCGTCAGCAGATCCGCAATCCCCAGTTTGGCGGCCACATAGACCGCTTGTGTCTGCATATAACCGGATATCAATTGATTCATCTGAGCCTGCGGCGATGTGCGATCCAAGATGCGCTCCTTGATTGGGGGTGACTTCGGAACATGCTAACAGCTGGGAAGCGTTCCTCCATCAGCGGGTTGTCCCGTGCAGTTCCCGGGAACTCGAAGGTGAATCACTCTGACAGGCCCGCTCACGTTCGAGGCTACCGGTTAGCGAACCACTGACGATTTGGCGGTTCTCAGATCGCGGCGTTCTCTTCACCCGTGAGAAGTGCGAATTGACCCCTTACGGGGGTGGTCGTACACTGAATTCAGTTATTGTTCGCTGCGGAAAAGCAGATCGAAAGGTGGCAGGCGATGCTTCAACTCATGCAACGACGGACCCTCATGCTGGTGGTCTGGATGGGGCTGGCCTGTCTGGGGACCACAGTCCAGGCGGAACCGACATTCCGCGCGGAGACAGTTTCTGCTGTCCCCGATAAATTTCCGATCCGTTTCACCTACTACCCGGCAATTGTGGATAAGGAGAAAAACCCGAATGGTCCCGCTGAATCAGGCGTGATCATCCTCCTGCATGGTGACAAGGGAAGTCGCAATAACTGGGACAAGGAAACGGCCCCGGCCGGTCAGAAGACCTTCCCGACCCTGCTGCAGGAGCAAGGTTATGCCGTGATTTCCGTCGACCTGCGCAAGCATGGACAGAGCGTGATCGAGGGACAGCAAGACGCCCTCCAGACCGATGACTACCTCAAGATGGCTGCGGGCGATCTCAAGGCTGTGAAGGATTTCATCCAGGTCGAGCATCAGGCCAAAAATCTGAACATGGGGAAAATGGCGGTCGTAGGTGTCGGGTTCAGTGCTCCCGTGGCAGCCGCTTTTTCTCAATTTGACTGGGAGCAAAAGCCGTATGACGATTCACCCGTTGCGGCTCAGCGGACGCCTCGCGGTCAGGATGTGAAGGCTCTGGTTATGCTTTCTCCGGATGCCACAGCTGGTCGGCTGTCATTGAACAGGTCTTTGGTTTTCTTGACCAAGCAGAACCTGGCCTTTCTGATGATTGCGGGCAAACTTGATCCTGCTGACAAAGGAACTGCCAAGGCTGCCTTCAAGGCGTCTGGCGGCGGCACGAAGAAAACAGAAAACCGGGTTTATCTCTTCGAGCCAGAGATGAAGTACCGTGGCACTGACATGTTCGGGAAGACGAACCAGACGATTGAAAATACCGTCCTGAAGTTCCTGGAACTGCATATCAAGAATATCAACGTGCCGTGGGTTGATCGCCGCAGCCGCCTTGATCGGTAACGCGAGGTACGCTGTGTCGTCCCGAGATGTTTTGAACTCAGTCATGACCAGGCCCCTGGAGAGCTGCGAGGGATGAGTCACTCCACTGCCGCTGAGGAAGTTCTCCACCTGCGTGCAGAGATCGAGCGGCATACCCGGCTGTACTACGTCGAGGCAAAGCCGGAGATCTCCGACGGCGAGTTCGACCGGCTGGTCAAACGGCTGCAGGAACTGGAGGCCGAGCATCCCGACCTCGATACACCTGATAGCCCGACGCACAAGGTTGGCGGGACACCGATTGAAGGCTTCGAGACGGTCGAGCACCGCCTGCCGATGCTGTCGATCGATAATCTCTACACCGAGGACGAACTGCGGGAGTTTGACGAGCGGGTTCGCAAGCTGCTGGAGGCGGAAGCGGTTGAATACACGGTCGAATACAAGATCGACGGTGTGGCTCTGGCCCTGATCTATGAACACGGGTCTCTGGTTCGGGCTGTCACGCGTGGCGATGGGCAACGCGGGGACGATATTACGAACAACGCCCGCACGATCGGCGGGGTGCCGCTACGATTGCAGGTCGAGAATACGCCTCCAATCCTCGAGGTCCGCGGCGAGGCGTACATCACCAACAGTGACTTCGCCCATCTGGTTGCCGAGCAGAAGGCCCGTGGCGAGGAGCCTTTTGCCAATCCTCGGAATACCACAGCGGGAGCACTGAAGCTGCTCGATCCAAAGCTGTGCGGAGCGAGGAAGGTGCGGTTTCTGGCTCACGGGCGAGGGTATATCGAGAACGAACCGTTCACCACACACCTTGAATACCTGTCATGGCTGCGCAAGGCGGGTGTGCCGACAACGCCGCACGTCGAGGCCCGGACCGGTATCGAGGCGACGATCGAACTCTGTCACACGATGATGGAGAACCTCCACAGCCTGGATGTCGAGGTCGACGGACTGGTCGTGAAGGTCAACCAGTTCAGTTTGCGGGAGAAGCTGGGGAATACTTCGAAGTCGCCGCGCTGGGTGGCCGCGTATAAGTGGGAGAAGTACGAGGCGAGTACTCAGCTGTTGTCGATCGATGTTCAGGTGGGGAAGACGGGGACGTTGACCCCGGTGGCCAATCTCGCCCCGGTGGAGATCGCGGGGACGACCGTCTCGCGATCGAGTGTTCATAACCGCGAAGAGCTGGAACGACTGGGCCTCAAGATCGGCGACTGGGTGATCGTCGAAAAGGCGGGGAAGATCATCCCGCATATCGTGCGTGTGGAAGAGGACCGGCGCTCGGGTGTGGAGATTGAATTTCACTTCCCCACCGCCTGTCCGGTCTGTCACTCTCCCGTGGCCCAGGACGAGGGCGGTGTCTATATCCGCTGCCAGAACCCGGTCTGCCCGGCCCAGTTGAAAGAGGGGCTGCGGTTCTTTGCCTCCCGACAGGCGATGGACATCGAGGGGCTCGGAACGAAGCTGGTTGATCAGCTGGTCGATGCGGGATTGGTCACCGGGTTCGCCGATTTGTATCGGCTGAAAGAGAAACGCGAGCAGCTGATTCAGCTTGAGCGGCAGGGTGAGAAGTCGATCGACAACCTGCTGGCGGGGATCGAGGCGTCGAAGACCCGGCCGCTGTTCCGGCTCCTCACCGCACTCAATATCCGGCATGTCGGCGTGTCGACCGCTCGGGCTTTGACCGACCATTTCGGCAGCCTGGAGGTGATTCGTCACCAGAAAGAGGATGCACTGGCGCAGGTTCCCGATATCGGCCCGATCGTCGCTAAGGCAATCGCGACGTTCTTTGAGTCGGAGTTCGGTCGGCGAATCGTCGATGGACTGGTCGAGAACGGCGTGGCTCCGCCCGATGTAGAAGTGAAGCCAATCACCGCAGTGAGTGCCGAGCCGGGAGGCAAGTTGGCGGGAAAGACTGTCGTGGCGACGGGAGCCTTGAAGTCATTCACCCGTGATGGCATCAAAGACTACATCCACTCCCTCGGCGGAAAGGCTGCCAGTAGCGTCTCTAAGAAGACCAACTTCGTCCTCGCTGGTGAAGACGCGGGGAGCAAGCTCGACAAAGCGAAAGAGCTGGGCATCCGCGTGATGACCGAAGAGGAGTTCCTGGCCGAGTATGGGCCGATCACTCAGCCGCTTGCGGATTGATATGCGTAAGTTGCTGTGTGTTTTGATGCCTGAACTTCAAGAGTTCGCTTCGTGTGAAGAGAACGGAAACGAAGCAGTTGCCAAATCACCACATCGTGGAGTTTGGGAATCATTGCGTATGTGACGACTTAGAAACATGTTATGGCTGGTTGAAGTCTGCTCACCTGTTTGCGTTGTGAAAACGAATCACAGGAACAGCGAGTGACGCAAGCCGTTGTGGTGTTCTGCGGATTGAGGTCGTGAGATTTAAGTTCAAACAGAGAAACTACATACGTCTTGTGCTGGTTCGGTTTGTTCACGATTCTTTGCGCTGTTCACAAGGTTTGGCACCGGGGGTGCTTTACATCATTTCATCGCCAGTGACTCTCACCGCGACACACGACAGACCCCACGAACGAAAGACACTCTCATGCTCAAGCTCATCAACGCTCTCAAGAAC
>CANJZR010000037.1 GCA_947479075.1 Planctomycetaceae bacterium | reverse complement strand
GTCGACCCTTCTGGGGAGAAGACTGAAGAAACCTACACGCCTAAACGGCGGGGACCGGGAGGACCACCACCTCGCAAGGGGGGGCCACCGCCTCGCCCCGAGGATAACCCTCCTCCACGAGACGACCGCCCCCGCCGCAAGGAAGACCGCCCTCAGCCTCGCCAGCAGACCGAAAAACGCCGCGAGTCAAATCTGCCGCAGCTGAGTGTCAGTAGCTCGTCGATCGACGATGACGGGATGCTTTCCGTTGACTGCACCTGCGATGGGAAACGGCAGTCACCAGCCGTTGCCTGGAAGGATGCCCCCGAGGGGACGAAAGCGCTTGCCGTCAGCCTGTGGCACACAGCCCCCGACCAGGAGAAATCCTACTGGCTGGTTTACAACATCCCCGCCGGAGCCACGAGCATTGCTCAGAACGCGAACCCCGGCGGAACCGTTGGATGGAATGATCGCCGCAAGTCCGAATTCGACCCCATGTGTTCCAAGGGCCCGGGCATCAAGACCTATCACATCACTGTCTTTGCGCTCTCGCAGAAGATCGATCTCCCTCCCGACCAGGTCACCCGGGCTTCACTGCTGGAAACCATCGAAGGGAAAGTGCTGGCAGAGGGGACTCTCGACTTTCAGTATGAACGATCAGGAAAGTGAACGTGACCTACGTCATTCGAAGTGCATTTCGCCCGTTCGCCATATTCATCCCGGCGGTGCTGGTTGTTCTTTTGTCAGGGTCCGCGGCGCATGCCGCGGGAAGAACAACTCCTCCGAATATCGTTCTGATTCTGATGGATGACATGGGCTGGCGGGATGTCGGCTTCATGGGGAATCAGTTCGTCGAGACGCCGCATATTGACCGATTGGCCAGGAACGGATTGGTCTTCAACCAGGCCTACGCCAGTGCCCCGAACTGTGCGCCGACACGGGCCTGCCTGATGTCAGGGCAGTACACGCCGCGTCACAAGATTTACACTGTGGTCGATCCACGACAACCGCCAGGTTCTCCCTGGCACAGGCTGCAGGCAGCCGAGAGCAAGTCCGAACTCGACACCAAGATCACGACGATCGCCGAAGCCCTGGGATCGAGTGGATACGCCACTGGATTCTTCGGGATGTGGAATCTGGGTCGAGGAAGAACCGGTCCGGTGACACCCGGAGGCCAGGGCTTTCAGACGGTGGTCTTCCCGGAGAATATCGGGTTCGGCAAGGACGCCTACTTCTCCGACGAGGGTGAATATCTCAGTGATCGTTTGACGGATGAAGTTCTGCAGTTTGTGAGTGACAACCAAAAGAAACCGTTCTTTGTTTACCTAGCCGATCATGCGGTCCACGCCCCGTTCAATCCAAAGCCCGAACTCGTCAAGAAATACGAACGCAAGCTCTCCGGTGGAAACGACCGTCGCGATGACCCGGCATACGCAGCGACGATCGAAGCTGTCGACCAGAACGTGGGCCGGATCGTCGACCAGCTGGAGAAGCTGAAACTGACGGATGATACGGTCATCATCTTCACCTCAGACAATGGCGGTACTCAGCAGTACACAGCTCCGCTTAACGGCAGTAAGGGACAACTCTATGAAGGCGGGATTCGTGTCCCCACTGTCATCTCCTGGTCGGGGTTGAAGTTGCCCGGTTCCCGCTGCGAGATTCCGATCAGCAGTGTTGATTGGTATCCAACGTTGCTCGAACTCACGGGTGTGAGGCCCCCGACTGATCAGAAACTCGACGGGATCAGTCTGGTTCCCGTCCTGCGTGGAGTAACCAGCTTGTCGCGGGAACGACTCTTTTGGCACTTTCCGTGTTACGTCGGGAAGGCCACTCCATCGAGTGCGATCCGCGAGGGCGATATGAAGCTGATCGAGTTCTTCGAAAACAGTGGCCGAAGAGAACTCTACAACCTCAAGACCGATCCGGGCGAGGAGCACAATCTGGTCGACGAGATGCCCAAACAGGCCGACATGCTCTACCGGACACTTAAAGAGTGGCAACGCGAAACCGGCGCCGACCTACCTCCGGGAGACAATCCAAACTACGACCCGCAAGCCGAACGCCCTCGAGGCGGTCGCCCGGGAGAATCGCCCAAAGGCCAACGTGGTTCCCGGAAGAAAGGACCACCGAAATAGCCCGAGCTGGCGGCACATCATTGAGGCTCGGCAGACTCACGAATTTCAACCAATTACGAATTGTGAAACGTCATCACGGTTTCGCATCTCAATCGGTAAATCCGACCCGAGTCACTGACTCTTGCCATAACTCGACAAGACAGTCTCAGTCCGAATGCAAAACCAATTCTGCCCCCTAGCCTGCCCCCAACCGCACTGACCAATGAAAAAAGGACTCACGGCGATTTGCCGTAAGTCCTTTCACCACTTGGAGTGCCCACGACAGGACTTGAACCTGTACGAGTGTAACCTCACTAGCTCCTGAAGCTAGCGCGTCTGCCAATTCCGCCACGTGGGCTGCACGTTGTTCCGATGACATGATCATCGGTGGGGCGGGAATGATATTGTCGAATGCCCCGATCTACAACTCAACAATTTGGATCGACGTTCGCTTTTTTGTTGTTCGGGGCGTCACAGCCAACCGAAGAAGCACAAGCCGCAGGGTTTCGTCACCCCGCCCCACTTGACATTCGTGTGTGCTGTGACGATTCTGATGGATCGGCGGACTTCGATGAGTTGGACGCTCCCACCTTTTTCAAGGATGTGATTTGTCGGGCATCTCTCCATGCCTGACGGAACATCCCCCTGCCTCCGTGCTGAAAGCTCGATCCATGAGCCGCATGTGTCTCTCTCGCTCTCTTCTCGGGTTGGTTCTGGGCATTACGCTGAGCATTTTCTCTCAGCAAGCTCTTGCGGAAGACAAACCTGCAGTTCCAGCTGAGCAGAAGCTGGCTGAGCAGAAAGTTCTGGCAGAAGCCGCCCTCCAGCAACGGCTCGCCGCCGAGCAGCAGTCCGCTGCCACTGGCACGAAGCTCTCTGAAGTTGAACAACAGCTGCTGAAGCTCAAACGCGAGGTTGAACAAGCGACGAAAGCGATCGCCGACGCTGAGAAGACTCTGGTCACTCAAACCGAAGCTCTGACCAAAGCCAACGAAGCCAAAATCGCCGCTGACAAGGTCAACACTGACGCCGCTGCGGTTCTCGCAGACGCCCAGGCCAAAGCCAACGCTGCGAAAACAGCCGCCGATGCCGCAGCCAAAGCCGTGGTCGATTCTGACGCCGCAGTGAAGGCCACCACAGAAACTGTGGCCAAGACCAAAGAAACGATGGCGACGGCCATGGCCAGCCTGCCACAGATCGATCAAACGCTCGCCGCCGTAAAGATCGAATACGAAGCTGCCAACACGACCCTCGCAGCGGCCCGGACCGACTGGCTCAGCAAGCAGCGTCAGGTCGAATCGACGCTGGTCGAAATGGGCCAGTGGGTCTCCTTTAATAAGGAAGTCGCCCACATCTTCCACAAGCGGTGCGTCGCCTGCCATAACGCTCGCATGGCGAAGGGTCGCCTCAATATGGAATCGTACGCCGCCCTGATGAAGGGTGGCGAGTCGGGGCCCGCGGTCGAAGCGGGCAAGCTGGAAAGCAATCTCTGCACCCAGATCACCGACGGCTCGATGCCGAAGGACGCCGATCCACTGACTAAAGAACAGATCGCCCTCATCGGCAAGTGGATCGAGCTCGGGGCCCAGCTGGATGCGGGCGTCGATCCGAACGCTCAGCTGATTAAGGTGATGCCGAAACAGACCCAGCCGCCAGCCCCGGAAGCATACCCGCTCACCGTGCCGGTGACCGCTGTGGCCTTGAACCCGGATGCCACGATTGTGGCGACCTCGGGATACCACGAAGTCCTGCTCTACAACACAGCTGATGCCGCTCTCATTCGTCGGATCGGAAACGTGGCTGAGCGAGTTCACGACATCGCCTTCACCAACGATGGCCAGCGTATCGCGATTGCTGGCGGGACCCCGGGTCAGGTCGGCGAAATCAAGGTATTCAACGTTGCTGACGGTGCTTTGCTGGCCGATCTGGTGACAGTGGAAGATGCGGTCTTCTCAGTCGCCTTCAGTGCCGACGGAACACGCCTCGCAGCCACCGGAGCTGACCGCACGATTCGCGTGTTCGACGCCAACAGCTACGCCGAACAGCTGGTCATCGAAGACCATGCCGACTGGGTGATGGATATCGCCTGGTCACCCGATGGGACGAAGCTCGCCAGCGCCAGCCGCGACAAGACATCGAAGGTCTTTGACGCCAAGACGGGCGATGCCCAAACGACCTTCAACTCGCATGCCGATGTGGTTTACACCGTCGGCTGGCTGAGTGACAGTGCCCAGGTCATCACTGGCGGAGCTGACAACAAGATGCGTATCTGGAAGGCTGCTGATGCCGCCCAGGTCCGCGAAATCGCGGGGATCGGCGGAGCGGTCTTCCGCCTGCAGGTGCTGCCCGATAACCGCGTCTTCAGCTGTGCCGCCGACAAGATCGCTCGCATCAACAATGCGAACGACGGAGCCCTGATCAAGCAGTTCGCCGGACACAATGACTGGGTCTACTCGATCAGCTTCAGCCCGGCAGCCAATCGCCTGGCCACCGGCAGCTATGACGGTGAAGTCCGGATCTGGAACGCCGAAGACGGCGCCGGCCTGAAGAACTGGTTAGCAGCTCCCGGTTACGCTCCGCAGGCTGCGAAGTAACTCTGTTCGGGTATTATTCAACCCGGTAACGACCAATTACCGGCTCTCTGTGTCTGGCACAGAGGGCCGGTTTTGTTTTTGACCTGACGAGCATTACTCTGGATCGTCGAACGTCCGGTGTCATCAGCTGATCATGACCACTGTTCATATCTCCCTTTCCGTACCCTGTATCCCGTCAGGGAACCCGATAATCTGCTCGGTGCCATTTTGACAGAACCCTCGGTAACGGGGCCTTTCCCGGACCGCCAAAACGTGAAAAAACAAACCCGAACATTTTCCGTATCCTATTACCGGGTCGTTCGTTACGAAGTGTCGAGAATTTCGGAACGCCATTCGCTACTTCGTAGTCGGAAACATATCGTCCCTTGGGCCGTGGATGGGGTCACTCCTGTCTGGCCTGCATTAGCTCAGCTTGCTGAGGAGTTCTGAAAACATGTCGAAGAAGGCCAAATCGAGCGGCGGTACCAAGATTGTGCCACTCGGGGACAAGGTCGTCCTGAAGCGGCAGGAAGCAGAATCCAAGACTGCCGGCGGGATCGTTCTTCCTGATTCGGCGAAGGATAAGCCTCAGAAGGGTGAAGTGATCGCGATCGGTGATGGACACGTCCGTCGCGACGGTGCACGGATTCCGCTGACCGTGAAGGAAGGAGATCGCGTGATCTTCTCCTCTTACGCTGGCGATGAAATCAAGATCGGCGACGAGGAGTACCTGCTCCTCCGCGAGAGCGACATCCTCGCGACCTACTAAGTCCAGAGCTCGACTGAGTTCTGGGTTCATCACTTCAAAACATCACGCAGAGGCCCCAAAGCCCTGCGGACCTATACAGAAAACAGGAGAACGCCCATGGGCGCGAAGATCATTGCTTTCGACCAGGAAGCCCAAGAAGCGATGCGGCGTGGTGTCAGCAAGCTGGCCCGAGCCGTGCGTGTGACTCTCGGTCCCAAGGGCCGGAATGTGATCATCGAGAAGAGCTTTGGCTCTCCAACCGTCACCAAGGACGGCGTGAGCGTGGCTCGTGAAATCGAGCTGAGTGACAAGTTCGAAAACATGGGCGCCAGCATGGTCAAGGAAGTCGCCAGCAAGACTTCTGACAATGCCGGTGACGGTACCACCACCGCGACCATCATGGCGGAAGCGATCTTCGTGGAAGGTCTGAAGTCGGTTGTCGCCGGGGTCAGCCCGCTCGAAATGAAGCGGGGCATGGACAAGGCTGTCAGCGACATCATCGACAAGCTGAAGTCGATGGCCATTCCTTGCAAGGATAAGAAGGCCATCGCTCAGGTCGGCACCGTGGCCGCCAACGGCGAAGAAGCCATCGGCAAGATCCTCGCTGACGCCATGGAGCAGGTCGGTAAGGACGGCGTGATCACCGTCGAAGAAGGCAAGAGCCTCCAGACCGAATTCAACGTCGTCGAAGGGATGCAGTTCGACCGCGGCTATCTGTCGCCGTACTTCGTCACCGACACCTCCAGCATGGAATGTGTGTTCGACGACTGCTACGTCCTGATCCACGAAAAGAAGATCAGCAACATCAAGGATCTGGTTCCCGTCCTCGAAAAGGTTGTGAACTCCGGCAAGCCGCTGCTGATCATCGCTGAAGAAGTCGAAGGCGAAGCCCTCGCGACCCTCGTCATCAACAAGATGCGTGGTGTGTTCCGCTGCGTCGCCGTCAAGGCTCCTGGCTATGGCGATCGCCGCAAGGCTCTCCTCCAGGACATCGCCATCATGTGCGGTGGACAGGCGATCTTCGAAGACCTCGGCATCAAGCTCGAGAACGTCCAGCTGAGCGACCTCGGCCGTGCCAAGAAGATCGTGGTCGACAAGGACAACACCACGATCATCGAAGGTCTCGGCAAGAGTTCCGACATCAAGGCTCGGATCGAGCAGATCAAGCGTGAACTCGAAGCCAGCTCCAGCGATTACGATCGCGAAAAGCTCGAAGAGCGAATCGCGAAGCTGTCGGGCGGTGTGGCTCAGATCAACGTCGGAGCTGCTACCGAATCCGAAATGAAGGAAAAGAAGGCCCGCGTCGAAGACGCCCTGCACGCCACCCGTGCTGCCGTTGAAGAAGGCATTCTGCCCGGCGGTGGTGTGGCTCTGCTGCGAGCCTCGATGGCTGTCGATGGTGGAAAGATGACGCACGACGAAGAGGTCGGCTACAACATCATCCGTCGTGCCTGCCGTGCTCCGCTGACTCAGATTTCGGACAACGCCGGTGTGGACGGTGGCGTGGTCTGCGAAAAAGTTTCGGAACTCAAGGGCAACCAGGGCTACAACGCAGCCACCGGAGCCTACGAAGACATGGTCAAGTGCGGTGTGATCGACCCGGTCAAGGTGACCCGTTCGGCTCTCACCAATGCCGCCAGCGTCGCAACCCTCCTGCTGACCAGCGATGCCCTCATCGCTGACAAGCCGAAGGCTGACGGCAAGGACAGCCACCACGACGACCACGGCGATATGTAATCGCCCGAGAGACGGACTTCATCGTCCGCTCGTCGATTGAATTCCCAAACGCCTTCGGCTCACCCCGAAGGCGTTTGGCATTTTGGGGCCACCTGAGTCGCATCTCTTTTCTCTGTTCATCGAGAGCGGCAGGCCTGAGCCTGCCGAGGCCTCTGAAGTCCCGACGCATTTCTCGACACTCCGCGATTCGGCAGGCTCACGCCTGCCGCTCTCATTTGTCATACCGCTGACAGTAGATTCTGCTCCAGCGCCATGACACGCGAGGCGAAGGCGTTTATCCTGACGACCCCGTGACTTGTTTCCGCACCGGGCGGTCCCACTACGTCGTCCATCGAGTCCTACATGCCGGAACCAGAAGAGAGCTTGCCAGTCCTCTACGGCCCGGCGGAGGATCCAGCGGCCAATCAGCTGGCCCAAGGCTCCGTCCATCGCGAGGTGTTCTATCTCGCCCTCCCTGTTCTGGGTGAACAGGTCTTCTCGTTTTTCGTCAGCTTCTACGACACCTACCTCGCCGGACATCTCCCTGGCGACGCGAGCGTGACATCCACAGCTGCGATCGGAGTGGGAGCGTACGTCAGCTGGCTGGCGAATCTGATGTTCATGCTGGCCTCGTCGGGGACGCTGGCTTTGGTATCGAGAGCCAGAGGGAAAGGCGATCTGGCCGAGGCCAATGTGATCCTCGGCAGATCCATCGCGGCCGGTGGAATCATCGGGCTGCTCTTCGCCCTGATCATGATCCCGTGTGCCCCATACTTCGTGGCACTGACCCAACTGAGTGAAGAGGCAGCCCAGATTGCGGTGCGATACATCCGCGTCGATTCCATCGGCGAGATCTTCACCGCGATCACCCTTTGCGGCGCAGCTGCGTATCGAGGCAGCGGGAACATGCGAATCCCGCTGGGCGTTCTGGCGACCGTCAGTCTCGTCAACGTGATTGCCAGCTACTCACTGGTCCACGGGATTGGTCCGCTCCCCGCCATGGGAGTCGACGGGATCGTCGGAGGGACGGTCATCGCGCGAGTGCTCGGCGGTCTGCTGATGCTGGCGACGCTCATGATCGGCGTTGGTGGCCTGCATCTGCGGTGGAGTGAGGTCCACCTCGGCGGGCACCATATCGTCCGTCTGACACGCATCGGGATTCCCGCAGCTCTCGATGGGCTGATCGCCTGGTCGTCGCATTTCCTGTTCGTGCGCGTGATCTCTGAAATCGGCGATACCGCGTTCGCGGCCCACTATGTCGCCGTGCAGTTTGAAGCGGTGACCTACCTGCCCGCGACCGCCTGGGGAGCCGCAGCAGCCACGTCGATCGGGATGTCACTGGGTGCCGGGGACAGCCAGCGAGCGGTCAAATGCGGACATGCGGCCGCACTTCAATGCCTTCCGGTCGGAATTCTCGGTTTAATCCTGTTTGCCACTGCAGGCCGACCGATTTATCAGCTGATGAGCAACTCCATGGAGATCCAGAACGTCGGCGTTTCAGCGCTGCCGATTCTGGCCGCGTGTCAGATCCCCCTTGTGATTGGCATCGTGTACATCCACGGTCTGCGAGGTGCGGGAGAGACACGATTGCCGTTAATTCTCGCAATCGTTTCCACTGCGGGGTTACGTACTCCTATTGCGTGGCTATGCGGAATCCATTGGAATGGTGGGTTAGGGGGAGCATGGCTGGGGATGCTGGCCGATGTGTTCGTCCGCTGCTTGCTGGGTGCGTGGATGTATTCGAGGGGACGCTGGACCCAACTCAAAATCTAAGGGCACCGTAGTGATCGTCGTTGCAAATCAACGTGTTACGCTATCAGCTCACCGCATTTCAGGTCCCCTTTGCATCCTGATCGCAGGATTCATGGTCCTGTTTGCAGGCGTCAACGTGGCGCAGGCGCAGGCAGTCAGTGACGACGCGCTCCGTGAGAGCGTCAAAATTGCGATCACTCAAGGTCAGCGTTATCTAAAATCCAGACAACTCGGTAACGGTTCGTTTGATACCGACTTCGACGGTGCGAATTCCGTCGGTGCAAACAGCCTCGTCGGTCTGGCACTTCTCACATCGGGCATGGAATCAAACGATCCGGTCATCCAGAAGTGCCTGCGATTTGTCCGATCTCGACCGGAAACCAAAAACACTTACGATCTCGGCGCTGCCATTATGTTTTACGCAGCTGCGGGGGAGCAACAGGACAAACCCAGAATTCGCCAGATGGCCAGCATTCTGGTGAATGACCAGTTGGAGGATGGGGGCTGGGGTTACGGTCCAACCGATCTCGATGCGGACAACAGTACAACCCAGTTCGCTATTCTTGGATTGCGTGATGCTGCTTTTCAGACAGGTATGGAGATCGACCAGGAAGTCTGGCGCCGGGCTCGTGAACATTGGATCAAGACGCAGTCAGGAACGCCGGCTGCCTTTAATGGCGCTGGTTGGCCATACGTATCTGGACAATCTGAACGCGGGAGCATGACCGTCGCTGGTCTGGCGTCACTGGAGATCATCAACGGCTTCCTGATCGAAGACGAAGAAACACCCGACGGGCATCTCGACTGCTGCGGGCAAACGGAAACCAGCAAGTCAGAGCAGGCGATCGATGCCGGGATTCGCTGGATGAATCGCAACATCCGCATTCATACCAACCCCGGTGCAGAAAACACGCCCTACCTGCTGTACTATCTGTATGGGCTGGAGCGGGCCGGAAAGTTCACCGGACAACGCTTCTTTGGCTTAACCGACTGGTATCGCGAAGGAGCCAAAGCTCTCACCGATTCACAAAACAAGGCCGACGGCTCATGGAACATTGAAAACGGGCACGAGGTCAGCACCGCTTATTGCCTGCTGTTTCTTTCCAAGGGTCTCAGCCCCGTTCTGATCAACAAGCTGCAATATGGTCCTCGCGACCCTCAGTCCCATCAAATCTCCCGCCCCGACTGGAACCGTCATCGCCATGACGTTTCCAACCTGGTTGACGCCATCTCCATTCGCAAGGACTGGCCGCATTACCTCAGCTGGCAGACGCTCGACATGCAGGTCGCGGCGAAGGGCGAAGGCGTCATGGCCCTGCAGCAGGCTCCCATCGCCTACCTGTCTGGCGATCAGGATCTCGATTCGATCACCGAGGAGGAGGTGACTCTCCTGCGGGACTACATCCAGCAGGGTGGATTCCTGTTCGCAGTTCAAAACTGCGAGAGTACCGCCTTCGACAAGGGATTCCGCCAACTGATCTCTCGGCTGTTCCCGAAAGGCGATTACCAGCTGCGAAAGCTCGAACGAAGCCACGATGTCTACCGGACCGAAAATGTGATGGTGGGCGATCTGCCTGAGTTGTGGGGCGTCGATTTCGGCTGCCGGACAGCAATCATGTATGCTCCATACGACCACGCCTGCCGGTGGGACAAGTGGATGCGGAATGACAGCGCCCGCACGAACAATGAGATTCGCGCACAAATTGGCAAGTCGATACTGCTGGGGTTGAACGTCGTGGCCTACGCCACGGGCCGCGAATTGCGAGACAAGCTGCAGCGACCGAACTCACAGATTGCCTTGAGTGATTCAGAAACGCGCGGTCAACTGCGAATCGGACGACTCAAACACTCCGGAGGCTGGGACACGGCCTCGAGTGCGGTCAGCAATCTGGGGCGGGCTCTGCTGGAGAAGGCCCGCGTTGCAACAACTCCCGATTCCCCCGTGTTCTCGGCCACTGACCCCGCGTTGTTCGCCTGCCCCATCCTGTACATGCATGGACGCAAGAACTTTTCATTCACGCAGGACGAGGCGACCCAGCTGAAGGCCTATTTCGACAATGGTGGGTTCCTGATGGCGGATGCGTGCTGCGGAGCCCGGCAGTTCGATGAGAGCTTCCGCAAAGCCATTCACCAGATCTTCGGTCAGGAACTCAAACCGATTCCCGCTGATCACGAGATGTTCCACTCGACGCAAGGCTTTGATGTCCGACAGGTGAAACTCCGCATACCCGCCGCCGGGCAGAACACTTCGATCAACGCGGAGGTTACCCCTGGAGAACCGCTGTTTGAGGGGATCGAGGTCAAAGGAGCCAACGGTGCCCCCGACCGATACGTGGTCGTGTACAGCAAGTACGACATCAGCTGCGCGCTGGAACGTCAGCAGACACTCTCCTGCGCGGGCTACCTGGATGAGGATGCCGTGAAGCTGGCGGTCAATATCGTACTCTATGCGTTGTATCAATAAGCGATCGCAGGTTCCCCGTCCTGTGGTGGCCGCTCCGCTGGATGCTGAGACGTTCATGGAGAAGAGGGGGCATTGCCCCTCCACAGTCTGGCAACCTGCCGGGTGAAATATCGGCGCAATCCGCGAACATTGCCAAGGTGTCATAATGAGACCACCAGCAGTGAGTCTGAGCGAGGTGTACCGGGGGGATCCCCTGCATTGCGTGAATCTTCACGGTCTCCTCCCAAATTCTTCTCTACCGAGTCATAAGCTGGACTCGATATTTCCCTGATGCCACGGTCCCGAGGACAATCGCTCCATCGGAAACCCCTGGGAATGGGCACTCCGCTCACCCTCACAACCCACAGAAACCCACCATCAAAAACAGGCGGAGTTTTCCGACTTCGGGCCGTTCACTGTTGGCAATAGTTTCGATTCCGCGCATACTGCCAGTTCACAAACTCTTGTCAGTCTGGGCCTTTCGGTCGCGGTGTCGCCTGAATGTTTTCTCAGCATCCGCTTGAGGAAGCGCAGTGCGAATTGCTTTCGACCACACCATCCATACCCGTTTCCATCGCCAGCGCGGTTTCACCCGCTCAGCGACGATGAAAATGGATCTGTGATTGGAGTCCACTCATGCCAGTCATCCTGCATGTCGATCCATCGACTGCTGATCGCGATTCCATTCGCCAGGCCCTGGCGTCTCAAGAGACATGGTCTATTGAAGGTGCCGAGAGCTACGACGAAGCCCGCTCTCGCCTGGATCAGGGACCGGTCGATCTGATTCTGTGCGAGGCTGACCTCGGCGACGGTGAGTGGCGTGATCTTGTGTGTGCGGTCAGCAGTCGCCAGATGACAACTCCGGTCATTATCGTCAGTTCCCAGATGACGGTGGAGTCAGCTGCACAGGCCGTCCGCGAAGGAGCGGAAGGAGTCCTGGTCAAGGGTGGTGATGCGAGCGAGTGGTTCTTCCCGCTCGAATGTGCCATCGATCGGGCAACGAGCCGATCGACGCGACTCGCCGCCGAGAACGCTCTCACTCAGCTCACGCAAAAGTTCGTATTGATGAACGAGAAGGGTCACATCCCCTCCCTCGTGAATCTGCTGGTCGAGAACTGCAATCGGTTTGGTCTACTGGACGATCGCGATCGCATGCGGATCCAGGTGGCACTCGAAGAGGCGCTCCTCAATTCGGTCGTCCACGGAAATCTGGAAGTCAGCTCGCGGCTGAGGGAGTTGGAGGGCGACCTGTTTGAACAGGCGATCGCAGAACGCAAGGTGATCGAACCCTATCGCAGCCGTCGCGTCACACTGATTGCCAACTTCACGCACGATGAAGCCCGCTTTACGATTCGCGACGAAGGGCCTGGCTTTGATGTCACCAAGGTCCGTAATCCGACAGAAGACGATGCGATTGCTCTCGCCAGTGGCCGAGGCATCCTGCTGATGCGGTCATTCATGGATGAAGTGGAATACAGTAACAAAGGGAACGAAGTCTCGATGGTGAAGCGACGCAGCGCCACCCTGTCCCCTCTGGCGGAGATCACCGAGGCCCGCTGTGGTGCAGCTGCACCGTAGTCATCCAAAGGTAGTCCAGACTGTATTGACAGCTCAGACAATTCCGTCCACGCTGACACCCACTTGAGATCGAGTGGGTGATTTCGTTTCCACTCGGTTTCGATCGCCCGTATGGGAGAGTGAAGTGCCACCGAGTCGACTGCGCTGGATGATCTGCTGGGCTGTACTCTGGTATGGCCAGTGGATGACAGCGCTTGTGGCCGCTGATCCAGCGTTTCGAGTCTGTGCCTATCTCCCGGAATATCGGGTGGGCGCGGCCCCCGTTCCATCGGTTCCGGGACTGACTGACCTGATCCTCTTCTCCATTGAGGTGAACCGGGATGGCAGTCTCGACGAACGACGCTGGAACTCCAAACACTGGGAGTCCATTCGGACAATTCAATCACAGCCGGGACTCCGCACTCATATGTGCGTTGGAGTTTGGGACCGCTCGGGCGGATTCGCCGAAGTCTGCTCACAACCCGAAACCCGGCGACGACTGGGAAGTGCACTCGTCGCGTTCTGCCGACTGCATGAGTTGCAGG
>CANJZR010000036.1 GCA_947479075.1 Planctomycetaceae bacterium | reverse complement strand
TGTTGAGCATGTGGAACCACTCCGAGTTCCGCGAATTGCGGTACCCGGAGTGCAGCGGATTCGAGTTGTGCTCGTCCAGCCAGTTGTCGCCATCGAAGAAGAAGAACTGCTTGCTCCACAGCATTCCGGCCAGTGCCTGTCGCATGACGTTCGCGGCGTCAGCACTCACGCCGGGCGGTGTCACGGACTGGTAGAACTCATCCGCTTCAAGCAGCCTGTCGGCAAAGACCTGCTCGAAAGGCTTTCCAAAGGGTTGGGCGTTCGGCTTCGAGGAGGCGTTGGTCAACCGCAGACGAATCACCTTCGATTGTCCCGCACCGATATTGACCTGATAGTGAGCGGCGACTTTGGTGCCCTTGTTCTCCGGATTGACCGCTTTCTGATGGCCGAGCACGACACAATCATTGATGCCGTCTTTGACATGCGGGCTCTCGTTCTTCTGGCCTGGAAACAGCCGTTCATGGTTGGTTTCGTTCTCCGTGAAGAGCAGTGGCACCTCGCCTTCACAGAAAAGCGTGAACTCACCCAGCTGCGAATGCCGACCCGCCACAGCACTCGTGCCGGCGAATGGCCCGGTCATTTGCAGTTCTGGCTTCTGCGACGCCCGGTTGGATGGGGCAATCCATTTTGACCAGTCGTTCCGAAACCACAGCGTTGGTAACAGATGGAGATCCGCCGCTTCCGGTCCCCGGTTTACGGCGGTGATCCGGATCAGAATGTCCTCGGGACCGGCCTTGGCATATTCCACAAAGATGTCGAAGTAACGGTCGTCCTGGAATACTCCCGTGTCGAGGAGTTCATACTCCATGTCATTGCGGTTGCGTCCTCGGTTCGTCTCCACCAGATCGGCATACGGAAATGCCGCCTGCGGATACTTGTACAGATATTTCATGTACGAGTGGGTCGGCGTACTGTCGAGATAGAAGTAGTACTCTTTGACGTCTTCGCCGTGGTTGCCCTCGCTGTTGGTCAACCCGAAGAGCCGCTCCTTGAGAATCGGATCTTTGCCATTCCAGAGAGCCAGTGCAAAGCAGAGGTTTTGCTGGTCGTCGGAGATGCCCGCCAAGCCGTCTTCGCCCCAGCGATATGCCCGCGAGCGGGCCTGATCGTGAGTAAAGAAATTCCAGGCGTCACCATTCTCGCTGTAGTCCTCGCGGACTGTGCCCCATTGACGTTCGCTGAGGTACGGCCCCCATTTCTTCCAGGGAACCTCCTGTTCTTTCGCTGCCGTAAGACGCTTGCTTTCCGAGATCATTGGCCACCTGACCTGTTTCAAAGAGTGCGATTGCAGTGCGATGCCGAGACGACCATTTCGTCTGAATTTGCAGGTCCCCAGCTTCCATATTAATCAAAGATCCACCGTCTGTTACGAAAATAGCTTCGAATCCAGCTTCGAAAGCATGCTCTTGAGTTTATGGATTGATGCGTCGGTGGTGCTCTCCCCAATCACTGCCATCTCCTCCGCGCGTGTGAACTCCGAGAGGTCGAACGACGTGACATCGGGAGCGATGACAAAATTGCAGCCTCTCGAAACCAGCACATTGGCCGGGACATTGTTCAGCAGACCGCCATCCAAGTTCGAGTATGCAGCCCATCCATTGACAGTCATGCAAACATGTAACATCATAGGTTACATGAAACGAGACAGTCGACTTTCCGGTGTTCTTCATATCCTGCTTCATATGGTGGAGCGGGCTGGGCCTGCGACTTCGGAAGACTTGTCCAAGATGATGGCCACCAATCCAGTGGTGATCCGGCGGATCATGGCCGGTCTTCGACGGCAGGGGTATGTTCGATCCGAAAAGGGACATGGCGGCGGGTGGACGCTGGCCTGCGACCTGTCGAAAGTGACGTTGCGGGACATTTACACAGCGCTGGGCAGTCCTTCACTCCTTGCCATCGGTAATCGCACCGAAGCGCCAGGCTGTCTCGTCGAACAGGCTGTGAACGCAGCACTTCAACAGGCATTCCATGACGCGGAGGAACGGCTGCTCGCTCGCTTGGGCGAAGTCACACTCTCCATTCTCAGCGCCGATGTCCACTCGCGGCTGGTGGTTCGAGGCAGATCGGAAGCCATGGAGGACGACGTTCATGTCACTTGAGTCCCCCAATCCTCAATCCGCGTTCTCGGATGCCGGACACGTCGCTCGATATGCAGAGGGTCCGCCGCGCATGGTGCCTGGTTTTTTCGACATGCACCGCATGACGACTCTACTTCTGGCTGAGCGCGTTCCCGACAAAGGTTGTGTGCTGGTCGTCGGGGCGGGTGGTGGATTGGAGTTGAAGACGTTTGCACTGGCTCAGCCCGGTTGGACATTCGAAGGAGTCGATCCCTCATCGGAGATGATCAGGCTGGCCGAGCGGACTTTGGGGGCACTCGTTTCGCGAGTTCGGTTCAACAACGGAATCATTGATGCTGCGCCAGCGGGGCCATTCGACGCAGCGACCTGTCTGCTGACGATGCATTTCCTGGATCGCAATGAACGTCTACGGACGGCGATCGAGGTTCATCGCCGTCTGAAGCCTGGCGCGCCGTTCGTGTTGGTTCACTTGAGCATTCCGGCAAATACAGGAGAGCGAGTGATGTGGATGTCCCGTTTCGCCGCATTCGGCAACTCTTCCGGTCTCAGCACCAAAGACTCGCAATCCGCCCTCGCGGCAGCCGAGTCCCATTTGAACATACTCACCCCAGAGCAAGACGAAGCCATCTTGCGTGAAGCCGGATTCTCGAATGTCAGCTTGTTCTATGCCGGATTCACGTTTCGCGGATGGGTCGCGTATGCCTGATTCGGGCATGCACAAACAACAAATGTGAATGAGCAGGCAAGTCCAATCCCCCATAGGGACTACACCATGAAGAACTCCGCCATCCGCCCTTTCCTTCTCGCCATTGCAGTCGGCATCGCCGGGTGCGGTCAGCGGTACGAGCTTGTTGTGCCGGAGGCCAAGAATGACAAGCCCGTCGTGCAAACACCGGCTAAGAAAGATCCAGCCGGGTCAAACCCCAAGAAGGAGAAGCCGACGATGCACAAGAATCACAAGCATGCCTTCGCCGCACCGGAGGAGATGATCGAGTACCTGACGAAACGCAAAGGCGAGTTGGGGCCAGCCAAGATCGTGCCACAGAAAGTCGGCTTCGATGACCCCGAGCTGAAGCCCGCAGGCGTGGACGCGGTGCTGACTCTGGACACCTGGCACCACGTCAAGGCGCGGGAGGCGTACGCCAAGAAGGTGTACGACGGGCTAAACCGTGGCGGGCGGTTCGTGGTGGTAGAACACGAGGTTGACGCGGAACACGGCCCACCAAAGGCAATGCGGCTGGCTCCGGGGCAAGTGACGAAGCAACTTGCAGCTGCGGGATTTCGGGTCGAGATCTCGCAAGAGTCCATGCCCCGACATTACTTGGTCATTGGACAAAAGGATTAACTACCGATCACCAAAGCTGAAATCCCGCCATCAGTCGCTTTTGCAACCACTGGCGGGATTTAATGTTACGACAGAGTCGGGGTGACAGGATTTGAACCTGCGACTTCCTGGTCCCAAACCAGGCGCTCTAGCCAAGCTGAGCTACACCCCGTGTGCTGCGGATGGTAATGAAGGAGGGAGAGATCGCCAAGTGGGTTCGGTGAGATTCTGCGGAATCGATAAATTTGTTCCCGGCCTCGTGGCGGGCTCGGTTGCGGGAGAGTGATTGGCGCTTACCGGAGAGTGAACAGACTTTCCCGGCTGGCTCAGTGATCCCCAATGACACTTACGTCAGATCCAAGTCTCGTCTCATTGCTACAGAAACCCTTAGAATGCCCAACGTGGCTCGCCCTCGCTGACACTTCGGTTTGGTAAGGTAAGTACCAGATTGGCTGAGGAAATGCTCATGGATTGGCGGTCTACCCTGGATTCCGCCTGGTCAATCATCAGTCAGCCCCACTTGTCTGGAAAGAAAGTGGCGACGAAGAGGCCAGAGAAGGACTGCCCCGGCCATTCTGTGCGACTTGTTAAGATGGGAGGTTTCATCCCTGCAAAAGCTCTTCTCCATTGAACCTTGATTTATGGCGTATCGTCTTTTCCATCTTACCGGCAAGATTTGCCGGACTGATTCATCTTCCCCCTCCGATTCGCGTGACGGAGACTACCTCCCAGATCTCAAAAAGTGGTCTGGTTTTGTGATCGCAGATTGACGGACCGACCGGGCGCGGGCACTCTATGTCATCTCGGGAATGATGCTGAAATCGTTCTCAGGACCGATCTTGCACGGAAACGGCCTAGACGTGGAATTTTCTCCGTCTTTACAATCGAACCCTCCCCAGAGTTCGGGCCTGCCTGGGCTGCATTACGCAGCTGGATCAAGGATTGCATCTGTGTTTGCTCGCCTGTCTCATCTTTCCCTCACTCGCCAGTCGCGATGGCTGTGCCTGTTGCTCGGGACATTGTCGTTGGTCGTGGCGTTCGCAGGAGCCACAGACCAGGCAACGCGTTCGTGGGCTGATAAAATGCTGGCGGAAGACCAGCATGATTTCGGCTCTCCGCCTGCTGGTACGAATGCAACCCATGCGATCAAGATTACGAACATCTATAAGGAAGCGGTGACGATCTCCGAAATTGGATCGTCAACTCCAGACATTCGCGTCAACCTCGACAAGACCGTCCTGGAATCGAAAGAGGCCGCCCAACTGGTCCTGTCGCTGGATCCTTCGGCGTTCGGTCGACCGAGTGAAGGTTCGGTCTCGATGAGAATGACCTTTGACGGGTTGAACTACAA
This sequence comes from Planctomycetaceae bacterium, assembly GCA_947479075.1. Lineage (GTDB taxonomy): Bacteria > Planctomycetota > Planctomycetia > Planctomycetales > Planctomycetaceae > TH-plancto1. The sequence goes on along the minus strand of CANJZR010000036.1, from coordinate 8,685 downwards.
AACGGTTGTCATCCCTGTGAGTGCCTTCTCGCAGCTTGGCGCTGCACCGCCTCAGCCAGCCCCTAAACGCCAGGCCGCAGGCAACTGGGCACAGCAGATGTTCTCGGAGCTGACCTATGATTTCGGATCTGTGGCCCGAGGTGCTGAGGCCAAACACGTCATCGAGATCACCAATCTCTACAAAGAAGATGTGACGCTTTCTCCACCGATTTCCAGCTGTGGGTGTATCACGCCTACCCTGGATAACTTCGTGTTGAAGTCGAAGCAAAAGGCCCAGTTGGTTCTGAATCTGGACACCATCAAGTTCTCGCGGAAGCGAGATGTGACGGTGACCTTGAGTGCGACGTTCGACAATCTCAATTTCAAGCAGATCGTGATTCCGATCCAGGCCTACATCCGCCAGGACGTGGTTTTCGAACCAGGTTCAGTCCGTTTCGGCACCGTGTCACCCGGGGAACAGTCAGAACAACGCGTGCGAGTCCGGTACGCTGGCCGCAATGACTGGACCATTCGAAATGTCCGGGCCAACACTCCCAGCCTGAAGCCTGAGTTCAAGGAAATCGCCCGCTTCAATGGTAACGTTGAATATGAACTGCTGGTCAAGTTATCGAGCGACGCACGCCCCGGGCGGATCCACGGCCTGATCGTGCTGGAAACGGACGATGCCCTGAACCCAAACATTCCTCTGCACGTGGAGGGTTCCATCGAAGCTGACCTGCAGATCACTCCCCAGGTCGTCCAGTTTGGAACACTCAAGCCCGGCGTGCCCCGTGTGTTCAATGTGGTGGTCAAGGGGCGTCGGCCGTTCAGCGTTGAGGGCGTGGAATGTGACTCATCACGAGATTGTTATGCGTATGCACTGCCCAAGAATGACAAGACCGTCCATGTGATTCCCCTGACAATCACGCCTCCGAATGAACCAGGAGAGTTGAAAGAGGGGTTTACCGTGACGATCGCCGGACGGAAGGCTCCTCTGACCTTCCAGGCTGTGGGTAAGATCGAAGCAGCTGATCCCCCGGCTGAGCCAGCCAAACCTGCGGAACTGGCTGAACCAGATTCCACACCAGATGTCGCTCCCGAGACGCCTCCCGCTGAGTCGAAAGATGCAGCCCCCGCCGCCCCGGCCCCGGACTCCGAGTTGAAAGAGCCCGTGACGGAGCTCGACGAAAACAAGCCTGCGGAACCCGCTGCGACCGGTGAATCGCCCGCTCCCACAGGCAACCCGTAAAATCAAAACTCTGAAAGAGTCTTCGGATTTTTTCGAAGTGTTGAAAAAAGTACTCGTGATCCGGAAATCAACTCGTATCATGGAATCGTGCCAGGCTGACAGCCTGAGACCTGTTCAATACAGCACTGCGTCGTGCTGCCAGTGGAACATGACCCGCGTCGGACGCAGGTGCCAGGAACGGCAGTCGCACAACCCCGAGGTGCGGTGAGTCCAGAAGTTCCCTGAAGAGGCTACTACCGTGTTCAAGCAATTCAAAGTCGCGTTCTCATTTGGGCTGATGGTACTGTCCCTGTTTGCGGGGGCAGCCTCAGCGGAAGAAGCGGGCAAGAGCTGGGCGATTAAGATGTTCGCCCAACCGAAGTTTGACTTCGGTCCCGTCGCTCAGCACAGTGACTGCCAGGGTTACCTGGAGTTCACGAACTGCTTTGAGCCGGTGATGGAGGTCACCAGCGTGTCGACGTCCTGTCGCTGCATCTCTGCCTCCACCGAGACCAAGGTGCTCAAGCCTCACGAGTCGGGGAAGATCAAGCTCGTACTCGATACGTCGCGTTTCCAGGGCCAGCGTAACGTCACGTTGACCGTGCAATTCAAGTACGGCAACTCCAACTACGTCACCGCCAGTATTCCCTGTGCAGCCTTCATCCGCACCGATGTCTGGATGCAGCCCAGCTTCGCGAATCTCGGATCAATCTCCGCTGGTGTCGGTGGTGAGCAGAAGGTCAAAGTCTCCCGCACAGGAAACGATCAGTGGCAGATCCGCGAAGTCCGGTCGCGGAACACCGGCCTGAAAGCCGACTTCAAGGAACTCAGCCGTGGGAATGGCCGCGTTGATTACGAAGTGACCGTCAAGGTTTCACCGGAAGCCAAGATCGGCAGCATCCAGGACAGCTTGGTCCTCGTGACCAACGACAGCTCAAATGCCAACGTGTCACTGCGAGTTGAAGGCCGTGTCGAAGCCGATATCCAGGTCACCCCGGATGTGCTCGCATTGGGCAAGATGACTCCTGGTAAAGAGTCGAAGGTCACGTTGATCGTGAAGTCCAAGAAGCCCGTGCGTCTGGAAGGGATCGCGTTCTCCGAGCATCCCGATGCCTTCAAGGTGGAACTCCCCACCGATGAGAAGCTGATCCACGTGCTGTCGATCGTCGTGACTCCTCCCGATGCCATGGGAGAGTTCCACGAGACTTTCAATCTGACCGTGGCAGGCCGTCCGCAACCCGTCAAGTTTGAAGCCAAGGGGAAGGTCGAAAGCCTGACCACCGCTCAGGACTCAAGCAACTAAGCCGCGTGCTGGCACACTCCCGCCAGATTCTGGCGGGATGTCAGTCCTGACTGCAAAAACAAGACGAGCCGGTTGAGGGGACCGACTCGTCTTTTTGCTTTTTCAGGGAGTCTGAGAACCGACGGTTGACCACGCCTCATTCCCGGCGACAATCCTCTTTCGTCCAAATCCAGCCGCCTTTTTTCGAGAGTGTGGGAGATCAACAACTGTGGCAGACAATAAGATCGTGGAAGAAGTCCTGGCCGTCAGTCGGAAGCTGCTGTCGACCATCGATACCGGCAACTGGGCTGAGTACGTGAAATTATGCGATGAGTCGATCACGTGCTTCGAGCCCGAGGCACTTGGACACTTGGTTGCCGGTCTTCCGTTCCACAAGTTTTACTTCGATCTGCCTGGTAGCCCCACGACTCCTGCACGGCAGTCCACGATCTCGTCGCCGCACGTTCGCGTGTTGAGTGAGACTTCGGCGGTCGTGAGTTACGTCCGCGTGGTTCAAAAGCTCGACAGCACGGGATCCCCCGTCTCAGTGGCCAGCATGGAAACTCGTGTGTGGCAGAAGATCGATGGCAAGTGGCTGCACGTCCACTTCCACCGCATGCCCTGCTAACTCGGACGGCGCTGATCCGTTTGCCGATGGAACTGACTGACAAGTATCAGGAAGAGAACGGTCAAAACTGACCGTTCTCTTCTTTTGTTGTATAGTGGTTGCGGTACAGTCGCTCGCCCGGATTGGGTGTTCCATCTTCGCCAGCATTGATTCGGGAGGAGCCCATGACGTTCATCTCCTCTCGATCCGGCCGACGGGAATTTCTTTCGAGGTTCCTCGCGATCGGTTGCGGGACAACACTATTGCGGAGCGGCCACGCCGCTGACTCACCGAACCTGCTGACCCCGGAGACTAGGACCGCGATCCAGGCGGGACTGAAATGGCTGGAACAGCAGCAGCACCCCAACGGATCGTTCGGGAGCGTAGCCCGATATCAGGGGAACGTCGGCATCGCGGGACTGGCTGGCCTCGCCATGCTGTCGTCCGGCAGTACCCCCGAACGAGGACCGTATGGTCAGGCCATCAGCCGGGTCATCGATTATCTGATCTCCTGCTGCTCGCCAACCGGTTACATCATCGAGCCCGACAGCCAGGTCGAAAGCCCGATGTATGGACACGGCTTCGCGACGACATTTCTTGCCGAAGCTCTGGGCATGTCGGATCGGGACGAACTCTCCAAGGTAGTCCGCAAGGCTGTCGCTCTCATTCTTCAAACACAGAACGACGAGGGAGGATGGCGGTACTTTCCTGTCCCCAAGGACGCGGATGCCTCAGTGACCGTCTGCCAGTTGATGGCACTGCGAGCCGCCCGAAACACGGGGATTTCGGTCTCGAAAGAGACCATCGATCGCGGAGTTCAGTACATCGAGAAGTGCCAGAATCCGGACGGCGGGTTCCGCTATCGGATCTTCGATGCACAAGAAAGTCGCTTCGCCCGCTCCGCAGCTGCACTGGTCGCGCTCTACACGTCCGGAGTTCACGAGGGAGTAACGCTCGAAAAGGGACGGGCTTATCTCCGGCAGTTCACCCCCGGTGTGCGGGCGGTTTACGACCAGGACTTTTACTACTACGGCCACTATTACGCCGCTCAGGCCGCCTGGCACGCGGGCGGTGACTTGTGGGACAGTTGGTATCCAGCGATCCGGACGGAGGTGCTCCAGCGACAATCCTCCGATGGACGCTGGGCCGACACTCGCGAATGGTTCGGTTCCGAATACAGCACCGCCATGGCGTTGATCGTGTTACAAACCCCGAATCATCTGCTTCCGATTTTTGATCGGTAAGTCAGCGAGGCAGTGTCGTGCGAGGAAGAGTTCATCGAAGAGTTATGAACCACGAAACACACAAAAGACACGAAAAGGAGAGGACAACAGACGAAGAAGCTGGACTCTCACCACAAACGTCTCCCCCTGAGAACAAATTCGGAGTTTGTCTTCAGTTCGGACAGACAGGAATGTCTGTCCCACTACGGACTTCAGAGGAAAGGATATCCCTGCCTGTTCTTTATTTGAGTGAAGACCAAATAGGAAACGGCACTCGCTGATTGCACTTCCTTTCGTGTGCTTCGTGTATTTCGTGGTTCCCTCTCTTCCGTCTGCGTCCCCCCTCAACAGCCGCGACTCACGCACGCATGAGGCGGAACTCAGGACGGGCTTTCAGGTACGCTGCGATCCGCTCCGTGCGAGACAACGCCACACTGATGAAGTCGATCGCTTTCTGCAGCCGGTCGTTCGGTTCGGCACAGCTGAAGCGGATAAACCCGGCCCCCGCTGCGCCGAAGCATTCGCCGCCAAGGCAGGCAACACCGAAGTGATCGTCGGCACCCTCGAGGAAGTACATCGCCAATCCGTGGCTGGTGATTCCGAGCCGCTGACAGATCTCGCTCACACTTGGAAAGACGTAGAACGTTGCTGCGGGGGGGAGGGTTCGAAACCCGGGGATCTTGCTGAGTCCGGCGTTCAGCAGCTGGACCTTGTCATGGAATAACCCCATCTGTCGGTCGCGTTCTGCCCGATCACGAGTCAGGGCGTTCAATCCGGCCAGCTGAACCAGAGGCGGAGTACAACTGACCGTGGTGTTGATCATCTTGCCGATGGCTTCGGTTACAGTGGGACTCGCCACGGCAAAGCCGAGTCGCCAGCCACTCATGCTGTACGACTTGCTGAAGGTGTATGCGGAGACGCACTGCTCCATCATGCCAGGCTGGGCCAGGATCGAATGATGACGCCCTTCCCACACCATGTGGCAGTAAGGCTCATCGCTGAAGACTGCAAGATTCTTTCCGCGGATCAGATCGGCGATGTCGCGCAGGTCCTGCTCGGTCGTCACTCCGCCCGTCGGGTTATGTGGTGAGTTCAGGAAGATTGCCTTCGGCTGCGGGTCGGTCTTGAGGAACTTCTCAATCTCGGAGATCTCCGGCCGGAACTGATGCGACTGCTTGAGGTCACTGGTCACCATCCTGGCGCCGCGGCGATGGATGTTCGGAGCGTAGGTCGGGAACTGTGGGCTGAAGACGAGGACGCCATCGTTCGGCTCTAGGAACGCTTCACAGAAGTACTGTTCGAAGACCTTGGCACCCGGGCCGACCGTGATGTTCTCGGCCGCGGCCGGGATGCCGAACTCTTCCTTCACGAATGCGGCCGCCGCGGCGCGGAACTCGGGAAGTCCGGGGGAAGGACAGTAGTGAGTCTGGTTCGCCTGAATCGCTTCGACGCCACTCGACTTGGCAGCCGCTGGCGTTTCAAACGGGCTGTCACCGATCTCCAGTTCAACCACATCCTTGCCCTTCGCCTTCAGAGCTTTGGCGATCGCGAGAACACTGAAGGCAGACTCGACCGACAGAGAACGGGCAAACGAGCTGAGCGACACGGGCATGGAAGCATCCAATCTGAAATCAGACGATGGGACAAAGCCCCAGATTACTCGACAGGCACGAAGCTGCGAAGTGCCGACTCGATCGGCGAGGAGGCACTCCCCTCTTGCAGGCGAATCGAATCTCCAACAAAAAAGCCCCGTGACCAGACCGATCACGGGGCGTCGTTCACCGAGGAGCGATATTCACACCACTAGGCCATGCACTCTGGCACGACATAACCTTCGCGGTACGGACGGGTGAGCAGCGCATTGGCAGCTTCGTTGTCCTTGAACCGCTCGGTCGCGGGATCCATATCGAGCCACGGCCCGATCGTGATCGCGGGCGTGTTGAGGTCGACTCCATTGGCCTTCAGGTGCTCGCCCATGCGTTTGAAGGAATCGGTGTAGAGTTCGTTCGACTTGATGGAATCAGCGATCTGCTCGGCAGTCTTCTTTTCACCCAAACGGTGCGAGATGGCTCCCGTATGACACAGCGCGCTCGACAAGTGACCTTCGAGGATGTCAGCGTTGAGGTTTTCCCGTTTGCGTGAGCGGACGCAGTCGAGGAAGTTGACGAAGTGGTTCCCGCCGCCCTTGAAGCGCTGGAGTTCCTTGCCATCGCCATCATAAACGATCGCTTCGGAGTAACTCGGAATGACGACGTATCCCTTCTCACACTGCAGGATGACGCCCACGCGGGAGCCGCGGTACTCGTCCATGCCCGACTTGTAGTCGACGTCTTTCTGAGGCAGACCACGGGTTTCGAAGATCAGTGGACCTGCGGCGTAATCGTGATAGACGATCTGGGTATTGGGCGTATCGCCGGCGTCTTCGTAACCAAGACGGCCACCGATGCTCATCACCTTGGGCGACAGCTGAGATTCGCCGAGGAACCAGCGGGCGATGTCCATCTGATGAATACCCTGATTCCCCATGTCCCCGTTGCCGGTGTTGAAATCCCAGTGCCAGTCGTAGGCCAGTCGCGGACGGAAGATCTCTCGCTTTTCTGCCGGACCGCACCACAGGTCGTAATCGATGTAGGCGGGAATTTCGAGCGGTTTGTCGAGCTTGCCGATCGACGGACGGGGCTTGTAGCAGGTACCGATCGCGTACTTGATCTTGCCGAGTTTCCCGGACCGGACGTACGCGACACCTTCCTTCAGGCCGGTACTCGAACGGGACTGCGTTCCACACTGACAGATGCGGCTCAGCTTGCTGGCCCACAGGGCAGCCTGGCGGCCTTCCCAGACGTTATGGCTCACGGGCTTTTCGACATAGACGTCCTTACCAGCCTGCATCGCCCAGATCGAGATCAGCGAGTGCCAGTGGTTCGGCGTGGCTGTGGAAACCGCGTGAATGCTGGGATCATCCAGAATCTGACGGAAGTCCTTCACGAACTTGGGACGGTAACCCACCTTCTTCTCGACTTCACCGCAGCGACGTTCACCGACCTGCTCATCCGCATCGCACAGGTACTTGACCTCGATATCGGTACGACCCGAGAACTGTTCAATGTGTTCGCCACCGCGACCACCGACCCCGACGATGGCCACAGCGATCTTCTCATTCGGGCTCTTGCTGGCGGGTGCTTCGTCCGCATGAACATACTGAACCCGAGAAGCTGTGATAGCAGCTGCCCCGAGCGCAGCCTGACCGAGAAATGAGCGACGATTGATAGACATCCAAAGACTCCGAAGGATCAATAGAGATAGAAGTAGCGTATCCGCCCGCCTCTACCCGTTGGCAGATGCTGATACGTTAAGTCTATCGGTCCCGGTTTCGGATGTCACGGGAAACGGAGTGGGGAGACGCTGCGGGGAGCGTCACACTTTTGATGCTCGCCGGCCCCAGTTGATGAATATCAAATTGATTCGATCTGCGACGGGTTAGATCTCTTGATTCTGTCGCTCGATCGCTCGGGTCCAGAGACGATAGATCTCAAAGCGAGCACTCAGGAATGCCTGCACAACCTCGGGGTCCCATTGATTTCCAGAACCCCGGAGCAAAACCTGCTCGATCTCATCGCGATTCATCCCTTTACGGTAGGGGCGATCACTTCCCATAGCGTCGAAGGCGTCCGCCACCGACAGAATTCGGGCCATCTGTGGAATGTCCCGCCCCGCCAGCTTGGCGGGATAACCGCGGCCATCGAATCGCTCGTGGTGGTGCAAGATGCCCGGCAGGATGTGATTCAGGTTCTTCAGTTCGCTGATAATCGTATGCCCGATCTCGGGGTGCTTTGCGATCTTGCGAAACTCAGCCGAGGTCAGCATAGACTGCTTATGCAATAAGGCATCATCAACGCCGATCTTACCAATATCGTGGAGCAGCCCCGCCTGGTACACAGCTTCCGATTCTGGTCGAGACAAATTCAATTCAATCGCGAGGCGCTGGGCGACGAGTGCCACTCGCTCGCTATGACCACGCGTGTAGGAGTCCTTGGCATCGAGTGTTGTGACCAGCGATCGAATGAACGCCAGAACCATCTCTTCGTGACGACGGAACAGCTCCACGATCTGCGAATGGGCCGAAAGCACACCGCCAATCGACTTCAGCATATTGGCTTCTTCGGTACCCAACTCGCGTCCGTCGGTCGGATTGGCCAGGACTAGCCAGCTCGGACCACCGTCGCTATCGAAGAGCGGCACAGCCACCACCGATTGAATCATCGGGTATTTGTTGCGGAGGGGCGACGATTGAATGTGATTGCGAACGAGGATCTGAGGCAGGCGGTCGCCCAGAATATCACGGATGAGTGAGTCGATGTCCTCGCCC